>OMRK01000097.1 GCA_900313515.1 uncultured bacterium
CGCGATAATCTCAATGCTTTTAATTGACGCTCCCTATACCTAAAAGCCTGGGATTCTTGCTACTTGCTAGCACATAGGGGCAGACCGGTAAAGAAAGAGCAAAAGTACAGCCACTTTTGGGCCAGTTTTTCGTTCTGAAACGCAAAAAAAAAATGGGCTCCGCAACGGCGGCTCGACCACCTCAAGCCCAATTTTGATAGTCCCCGTCCATCTCCAAAGGCAAAAAAAAATCTCCTCTGCCTCAACGGGCACAAGAGACTTCTCTATGGCGGAGTGACTGGGATTCGAACCCAGGTGGGCCTTTTGGACCCTCACGCTTAGCAGGCGTGCGCCTTTAACCTCTCGGCCATCGCTCCGTGAACGGGTCTTATTATACACACAAACGGAGATCAGGTCAAGAGGCCTTAAGACTGGATTACGGCTTAGTCGAGGAGGCTGAAGCGGCTTTCAACTCTGCTAGAAGTTCTTGGGCATTGTAGACGATGTCCAGAGCCTCTAAGAGTCCAGGGGTAGCTACAGAAATGTGGCGAGCCTTAGTCTCATCATAAACATAATTACGAACCATACCGAACTGGTTACGGTCGAAATTGAGCCCCACCATCTCTCCCCTAGTATTTAGAACTGGACTTCCAGAATTGCCACCTATGGTGTCGGCTGTGGAGATAAAGACCATGGGAATGTCGGATTGCACTCGAGTGGCACTGAGCTCCCACGACTTGGGCAATTGGTAAGGCGCGGCATTTTGGTGTTGCTGAGCACGTCCGTAGAAATCACCGAGCGTAGTCATGTAAGGCACCTTCTGCCCGTTATCCTCGTAACTCTTGACCACGCCGTAAGAGAGGCGCAGGGTAAAAGTAGCATCCGGAGGCACCTGCATGCCCTCCTGACGGAAGCGTTCTTGGGCTATCTGGGAGTAACTTTGGATCAAGGGAGAACGCACCTTGTCCTCATAAACGCTGCGAGCCTCGCGGGCGATGGGATCTACCTCAAGGGCCAACTGGATCATGGCATCGTCAGATTTTTTCAAATCTTCCAAAGAAAGCGAAGCCAGGCGCCGACGCTCATCCACATCAAATAACCTGGTGCCCTCAACCAACTGCTGAGCTCGATCCTGGGGAGAGAGCCCATGCAATACCGAATGCGCGTCGGCCCGATCCGGCCCACAGCGCTCGCCTAAAAATGAAAGGCTAGCCCCCAAGCGGGCCTTTTCTACATCGGCGTAAATAGGAGCCGGAGAAAAGATATCGGCCTTTAAAGAATCCAACTTGTTGGCTCGATACTCGGGCAATTCATATTTAGAATTGTCTTTGGCCTGCGCTAAACGCACAATATGGCGAGCTATGTGGAACAAGGGACTGGGATAAGCGTCGCAGCGCTCAAAAAGGTAGTAGTTCTCCTCGACCTTATCGTTGTTGATAGCCGATTCTACAGCCTTCCAGGGATTTTGACTGGATGCTCCCTCGCGCAGCTTATTCTCTTGGTCGGCCTTTCGCTTCATGATGGCCTCCTGACAAAGCCCCTCGTACATACCGGTGTAAGCTTTGCGCGAATTGGCCACCGAGCGGATATCATTGTTAATACGACGGGCATTCTCGGTGGAACGCTCGGCGAACTGATGATAGGCATTCTCCATGGCCCTCGCCTTGGCCAGGCGATAAGGCAAGGTAAAATTGCGGGTATGCTCAACTTGAGCGTAAGTTTCCAAGCGGTTGGTGGTACCGGGATGACCTACCACAAAGACCAGCTCACCTTCCTTAACTCCCTCAAAGCTCATGGGGAAATAACTCTGCGGTTGCACCGGCTTGCCGTTCTCGTAAACTCGGAAGATAGCCGCATCTAGGCAGGTGCGTGGATACTCAAAATTATCGGCATCGCCCCCAAAAAAGGCCACTCCTTCCTCGGGCGCCCAAACCAAGCGGACATCAGTGTATTTCTTGTAGGAATAAAGATGGTAGCGGCTACCCTGGTAAAGGGTTACCACGTCACAACGCAGCCCGGTCTTTTGAGTAGCCTTCTTTTCAATTTCGGAGATATTACCCCGGCGAATATCAGCCGCCTTCTGGGGATCCATATTGCTAGTGATGCCAGCCTGCACCTGGGAAGTCACATCCTCAATACTCTGCAAGCAGTTGAGTTCTAGGTTGGGCGCTTTCAATTCCTCACTGCGAGTTCGAGCCAAAAAGCCGCGAGCAATGAGATCATTTTGGGGAGTACTTAGCTCGGAGAGAGTGGCATCGGCTATGTGGTGGTTGGTGATAACCAGTCCATCGGGCGAGATGAAACCACCGGAGCCGCCGTTATTGAAGCGCACAGCCGCATGCATGGCCTTGTCCAGCCATTCCTGATTAAGATCAAAATGGTATTTCTGAGCAAGTTGTTCTTTAGGGGGAGTGTTGAAGGGAAACATACCCTCATCGGCCCGCACGGAAGAAGTGTAGCAGGCTAAACTTATAGACAAGGCCGTAAAGGCTAAGCCCAGGGAAATGGCAGAAGAGTTTCTTTTATTCATGCCCTCCCAATTCTGACCTGCCTATAAAAATTCCCGCCCCCGAGCTGATCGCTGCTCGTCAGGAGCCAGACCGTAGACCGAACCACCAAGTCTAGAAGTCTAATCAGTCACTGCTAGTTCCAAATATTTAAACCATACACAAAAAAAGCCGACAGCAACACGATATGCATGCTCTGCGGCCGACCAACATGTCTACTTTTTTAACGAGCCCTTATTCTTCCCGCCCGCGTCTGCCTGGCTAAAACACCGCAGGCTTTACTTCACTTCACTCCCATCGTCTGGCTAGGAAACATTCTTATTCACGCCTCAAGCTCTCACCGTTGTAACCTTGTCAATAGATTACTACAGCTTATTCCAAACTCAAAGCTTCCCCCCCTGAACAGCCCTTCCGAATGAAGTTCCACTTAACTTTGTAAAGAATGTTGGCGGCTTAAGTTCACTTCATTTGCCGACAACCACTTCTTCATCAGCCGCCTCAAGCTTAACTTCTACAGCATTGCTGGGACGAGTAACCAGAACTTCCTGAACGAGCTTGGAGCGCAACTCGCTCTGCTGGGAAAGCTTGTACCAGTCATCACTTCCGGAGTAGAAATCATGTATGTAAGGGTAGTAGGTACGGTTCTGAGTGGCCAAACTGTGCATAAAATCCAACCAGGTTTGAGGGAAGGTCGGCATTTCAACTGTATCGCAACCATCATTTAAGGGCTCGCCCACGTAGTAAAGGTTCCAACTCAGGCGGTTGGGACAACCAGTCTGATGATCGAATTCCCAGATATGGCGGCGGTAATTGGCCTTGTATCCGTATTTCTGGGAGATGGAGCCAGCTACAATAACCGGAACAGTCTCCGCCTCGTTTATGTAAATAGCATGCAACTCATTGCGGTGGGTGTGACCGGATAAAATCACCACGTTGCAGCTCGTTCGGGATAAAATGTTACGAAAAGTCCGCATAGAATCTTTATCCCACATTTCCTTGTGATCGTAAGCATCTATGCAGGGTGGTACATGGCACACAATAACAGCGGTGGAACGCACGGGCACCTTATTCAAGGCTTTCTCTATCCAGGCCAGGGTCCTCTGGCGTTGCTCTTTCAGAATGGCTGGATCGCAGGAGTTTTTAGTGCAGAAAATCAGAGAATTCATGCTTATCCAGGTGAGGCCACCAAAATGCTTGGGATAAACTCCGTTGCCCAAGTCGTCTAGATAATACTGGCGACCCATTGCCTTCTTCCACGATTCCAAGGTGGGACGCATGTTATTGGGGTCGGTACTGTAGTTTATATAAAAATCGTTGTTACCACAAGTTAAAATAACTGGATCACAGCGATCGACCATGGTGCGCAAATATTTCTCAGAGAAATCATCTACGCGTTTATTAAAAGCAGCTTGATCGGCATCCTTGTTGTCAACCATATCGCCGCATAAGACATAGAAACTAGCTAAATCATCGTTTAGGCCCTGCTGAAAAGCCTTATCCCACAGGCCCAAATCAGTTTTATCGCTACCCAAATGGATGTCTGTCCACTCTACAAATGAGACGCTGGGGGCAACTCGATTGGAATCAATCCCCTCTTGCTGAGGAATGCCCGCCCATGCAGATGGATTGGTAAAACTTAACAGCAAAAAGGTAAGAACGGCTAAATACTGACCGAACCGGGAACGCATAAACAACACTCTGCCTTTCGATTTCTAGCTGGGTATAGTTTACCGCAATTTTTTCCCAGCTCTACTCCCACGAGA
>OMRK01000076.1 GCA_900313515.1 uncultured bacterium
AAGCTGGAGGATATGGCCAAAAGTGGTGCACATAGGCTAGAGGTGGGCAAGCGTTTGATTGAGGCCTTGCAGCGTTGTCTGCGCGCGCCAGGGTTGAGTAGTTTGGCCAATGCGCTGACCTGCTGCCTGTGTTGGCAAGAGTGTGGTGGAAAAATTGGATGGAACCAGCAGGGGGAGGAGCTCAAGGCTCTGCAGGAACAGGTGCGCAGGGATTGTGTCTATGCTTTCCGCAGAGGTTTTAAATCCGCGGCCGAGGCTAGAGGCTGGCAGGTTCAACGTCTGGGGACTGAACCGCTGGAATTTAAAGTTGGGCCATTCAGTTTGTGTCCAAATTTGCAGAGAGGGACGGCAAAGCTCTGTTACGCTCGTTCCCAGGTTTTGGCTGAGATGAGCTTGGAGTTAGATACGCTTTTTGATGTTCTTGAAGAACAGGTAGCAGTTTTTGAGCGGCGAGGACACAAAAATGGACTACCGAAGGGTGTGGAGTTGAGCTCTCCCCAGTCTCAGCGTTTCTTTTGCCGTGAATTTTTTCAAGACATTCTAACAGCCTATAGAATTATGATTCGCTGTCGACGCAAACAGATGGGAGAACGGGTGCCTTTGCACGATATTTGGGCCGTTTTGGCCGTGCTGCGCCAAAACGATCAGTTTACCGATACGGGGGATGCGGCCTTTTATCAGGAATACTCAAGGGCGCAGTTCGCTTGGGACATTGCCCGGTTGCGCTTGCATGGTGGTCTGCAGCAGAATGGTCAGCGCCTTAATTTGAGTACGGCCACCATAGGAACCACCAAGAATAAGGAATTGGTCTTTTGGCTGGACGATGGCTTGGGGAATGGACAGTATTATTTATCCCTTTGGTTTCAGTAGTTTAAGGAGCATTTGATTTTGAATGATAAGCTTCAAGGTTTTGTAGAGGCCAACAGTAATGGCGATGTTTGGGTTGGGCAGGAAGAGGATGAATTAAGGTCTGGCGATGGTCTTTCCGAAATGTTGGCTGCAGAGATCATTGATCGAATGGGCTCTTTGGGCTTGCCTCCCGAGCGAGGAATAGAGTATGTTACGGTAGGCTTAGCGGACGTTCTTCAGATCCTGGATGAACGTTACCTGAAGGTTATGCGTCACGGTGGGCGAGGTTCTGCTTTTAAACTTATCAAAGGATCCTTTGGTAGTGGTAAGACTCATTTCTTGACTTGTCTGCGCAATTTGGCCTGGAAGCGCGGCTTCCTTACTGCAACAGTAGAGCTTTCTCTGAAGGGTTGCACTTTCGGTGATGCCGGAGCCATCTACAAGGCCTTGGCCCACGAGCTGATCGATCCACCAGCTGGCGGGGATGACAATGAAGGTGTACAAGGCCTAGGTAATATACTGCGTTTCTGGGCGTATGGCGTGGAGGAACCCAGTCTGCGCAAGAGTTGGCTTAACAAATTCAAAGCCTCTAATATCTCTAACAATAGCTACAAGTCAGTGTTCATCCATTTCATCAGAAGTTTGTGGCAGGAAGATGATGACACTGCTGAAGCCTGTGAAATGTGGCTTTTGGGAAATCCCATCAAAAAGCTTAAGTTGGGCCTTATAACCATTTCTGAATGCATCTGTGAGCGCAACGCTTCTTCTATGCTCTACAGTTTGGTGCAAATTTTGCTTCTTTGTGGGTATCCTGGAGTTGTAGCTATGTTTGACGAGGTAGATCGGGTGGCCTCGGGAAGTCGACGTGAAAAAAAATGTGTAGTTGACAATATGCGGCAGTTTGTGGATATGTGCGGCAGTCAGCGTTACCCGGGCGTATTTTGGGCGTTTGCTGTTCCTCCAGAGTTTATAAGCGACGTGGTGGCTGAATATCCGGCTCTGCAGCAACGTCTCAATAGCCCCATGCCCTTCTCCGCTGCTAGTCCCCAGGTCCCCACTATCGATGCGGCGGGATCTTCGTTGGAGCCGACGACCTTCTTTAACGAGTTAGGGCGGAAAATTCTTAAAGTAGCCTCTGTGGCTTGGAACTGGGATTATGACCGGGCCATTCAGAGTGAAAATCTGCGCAATTTGGTGAGTAGCTATTTGGCTGCTAATTTTGATGCTGGGCAGAGGCGTAACTTTGTTAAGCAATGGATTGCTGTTCTGCAGGCTGAGCACATTAATGGTCAAGGAACTACCGATTTGGATGTTGTAGGCCGAGCCGATGGTTCCGATATGGAGATGGAAGAATTTGCCGATTTCTGATAAGCAGGCAATCGAAAGCTGCGGAGCGGTTCAGGTTAACGATGGCCTAGTGCCGCATGTGTTATCTGCTGGTGATATGGTTTTCCATGAACAGTACGGTAATGGTCGTGTTCTGCGTCTTTTGGGGAGTGGTGATTATTTCGTCAATTTTTTTCGTGACGATGTAAATCAATACTGCCATTACGACGTTCTGCGGTATTTTAAGTCCAATGGCTCTTTAGTACCGGCAGCGGCTCCGCCCGCCCGTTTCTCAAGACATGCTCTGCAAAATTGGCGTGATGGCGAGGCTCCCGGAGCGGCTGTTTTGCCGTTAGGTCAGGAAGGGCAGAATGTTGCCTTGCGTATTCTTGAGGCCATGCGCACTGGGGTTGTGGGTGAGCGTGTTGAGCTTTACACAATCGGTCGAAGGGCAGAAATGGCCCAGGCCGATTTCGATTTGCAGCACATTGACGATGGTGCTGTTCGGGTCTTTTTGGGCGATTATGGGGCGGGAAAGACTCACATGCTGGAATGTATCGAAGCCAAGGCTCTGAACCAGAACTGCCTGACTGCGCGGGTGGCCTTGAACAGCAAGGATGTCAGTCCTAGCAATCCTCAGCGCGTTTATCGGGCCCTAATGCTCAATTTGCTTTATCCGGATCATAGTGGCAAGGACGGTCTCATGCCTCTTTTTAAGAAGGCTAGAAGCAAGGGTTTGATCCCTGGATGGCTTAAGACAGGCCAGTTTCATTCTTATTTAAGTCCGGCTCTTTACTATTTCAACCGTTATTTTGAAAAACTGGAGAGTCTGTCCAGCCGAGATGAGTTTAGCTCTGAACTCGACCAACAGGAGGCGGCTATTCGTCATATGCTCGATTGGCTGGAGGGACAAGAAGCCAAAGAACTAACCGGGAGCTTCAATCGTGCTCTGCAGCAGATCTTCCCCGGTCGACCTACTTCTTGTCGTTTTCCTGCTCTAAAGGATTACCGAACTTTCGGCCATATTTATTCCTATATTTTGAGCGGCATTGCGGCTTTGGCCCGTCAGGTGGGCTACAGGGGGTTGGTTCTGCTTTTGGATGAGGCAGAAATGTACAATATTCTGTCTGGTCGGGAACGTGAGTTTGCCGATCGGCTCTTTGGCTTTTATTCTGCTTTGGCCTTGGGCTCAGAGCAGGTACATGGTGGGGACAGGCTTCCGCGTGGAGGTCATGCTAATCATCGCAGTGTTCCTGTCGTTTACAATCCTACGCAGCAGGCCTACAAGAGTGGCATTTATTGTGCTTTTGCTATGACCGTAGACGATGGCGGTGGTTTGCGCAGCTTGCTGGATTTGCTCAGTAGTGATGCTTTTGTTGAACTCAAGCCCTTGAGTAGTCAGGATTACAAGAGACTGTGCTCTATTGTTATAGATCTTTACCGCCGAGCTTATCCTAAATTTGTTTGTGGTGATAACGCTGCCAATGCCATGGGCCAGGTAGTTTACAAGGCCATAGAGAAAGGTGCAGTATCAGGCTCTCGTCAGCTTCTTCGTTGTATTTTGGAGCTTTTGGATTATTCCAGACTTTGTCGCTCTGATATCGGGGCTTATGTTAAAGAAATGACCGATAACATAAACGACAGCCTGAATCTCAACAATGAACAAGATGGGCAGGCGGTTATTACTACCGATAACCACGATTTTGAGCAGAAGGTGGCCACTCAGGATTATAGTTTAAGTGATGACAGCTACGATTTTTAATGGCTTTTTATCTCGTTTCACGACAGAAACGGTCTTCTTTTTGTGGAACGGTTGCAGTTTTGGGTGGCCATGGAAACTCGGGTTTTGTTGGTTTGATGGTTTGAGATTGCGGTCGGGCTTATGGTAAGAGCGTGGAATCCTACGCTGGGGTAGCATGGGGTCGTAGAGTTTGGCGCTTGGACAAATATAAAATAATCTGGTAGGGGAACATTGCGTGAATAGTGAGCTTCCAGATCGCCGTTTGGCACAAGAAATTATTGACTGTATGGGGGAGAGTGGCCAGCCGCCGGAACATGGGCTGGAATTTGTTACTGTTGGGCTGGACAGCTTTCTAGAGATTATTGAACATGAATATTTGGGCCGTCTTTTGGGGGAAGCAGGCGGGTCGGCTTTCCGCCTGGTTGAGGGTAGCTATGGGGCCGGTAAAACCCATTTTTTACGCTGCGTTCGTTCTATAGCCCAGCGCTTGGGTTTTCTCACCTGTTCGGTTGACTTGTCGCCCGCTGAATGTCCCTACGAGGATGCCGTGCGTGTTTACCGAGCTGCCTACAATTTGGTCAGCTATCGATTCAGTTCGCCTCCGACCGATACCATGAAGAATAGCGGCTCTAAATCCCATCCAGAGACTGAGTCGGTGGGAGAGAACCATGATTGTGCAAGAGATACCGTGCCTTCAATCCAGCCGGAAATTTTGCAAGGATTTACCAACATCCTACGTTACTCTGTCCAGGGTAAGCTACCGTTTCCTCCATTGAAGAGCCTGGAAGATGTGCCTGTAGAGAATTTTACCTTCCGTTTGGTTTGCCAGCGCTTTATGGATATATGTCGACAGGGTGGTCGTGAAGATGAAGAACTAGTTCTGGAACACTGGTTGGGCGGCTCGGCATCTTATGAACGCGGGATTTTGCGCCAGTTCGGAATTTATGATGATATCGCTTCCGACAATGCCATGCCGATTTTGCGCTCAATGGTCAGTATCTTGACCGCTTTAGGATTCCCTGGGGTAATTTTTCTTTTTGATGAAGTGGATAGGCAGTCGTGTAGCGCTTCTGTTAAACATTTGCAGGCTATAGGAGATACTTTGCGCCAGCTTATCGATCTGTGTGCCAGTTCACGTCTGCCCAGGGTGATGTTCTTCTACGCGGCGCCGCCAGAGTTCATGAGATTAGACGTGGCTTCCTACCCGGCTTTGCAGCAACGTCTAGCTCGACCACTCAATATGTCTCGCTCCAGTCCACAGTCGGTGGTGATTAATCTGGAGGAAGCTATGCAGAGTGATGGCTCCTTCTTTAGGGAGTTAGGGCGCAGGCTGGCGAAGGCTGCAGTGGTTGCCTGGGATTGGCAAGATTTTGATGCGGAGCTTTTGGAAACTAACTTAGGATTTTTTGTTAATTTTATGCTGGATCACGTTTTTACTGGTGGTTACCGTTCCTTCGTCAAATTCTGGATAGCTATTCTGTACCGTTTTCACAGTGACGGCCAGAGGCGACTTACTGAAGATGATTTGTCCTCACTTTTGCTTTAATGAGAGCCTTGCTGGGTAATCTTTACCCGGCAGCCTTATTGGAATTTGACGGGAAGCTTAAGACAAAATGAGTTTAGGCACGGGAACACAAGAACATCGTAGTATGGCTACGTCTTTGCGCCGGGTTTGGGGGGCCTTCTACGGGCGTTTTTATGAGCCGCGCTCCATTCAATTTCAAGCTATCCAGCCGTTGCTGCGCGGTGAAAATGTGCTTTTGGCTTCCTGTACAGCTTCTGGTAAAACGGAGGCTTATTTGGCTCCATTAACCGAACGCTGGCTTGAACCTATGCAGAGGGGAGAGCTGTGCTTGGCCATCGTTTGTCCCACTCGGGCTTTGGCCAACGATCTGGTGAAGAGGATCACTGGGCCTCTTGAGCGTTGTCGCATTAAGGTTCTTTTGCGCACAGGCGATCATCCTACTCCTCTCAATAGTAGAAAGTGTGGTGTGCTGGTCACTACTCTAGAATCCTTGGATTCTTTACTTTGTCGCCACGCTAGCAATCTTTTGTCTATTAAGGCTCTAGTTCTGGAGGAACTCCATGTGGCCGAAGGCACGGCTCGGGGTGATCAACTGGCTGTATTGGTCTCCAGACTGGATACTCTACTGCATTGTGACAAGGCCAGAGAATTTCCCGGAACTTTAGGGCAACTAGGTCTGCCCATGCAAAGATTGGCCGTTACAGCCACTCCAGGCAATGCAGAGCTTATCAAAAAAAAGTATTTAGCCGGTCTGGCTCGATTTGTTGAGGCTGGGCCGCCTGGGAGTTTTCATGTGGAGCTGCGTTGCCCCAGCGACACTGAAGCTTGGGATAATTTGGAGATCTCGGCCGCTCGGGCTTTGGCCTTTTTGCGTTGCTGTGTGCAGTTTTGCCTGGATAAGCGATGTCGCAAGATGTTGGTTTTTGTTCG
>OMRK01000079.1 GCA_900313515.1 uncultured bacterium
CCCATCTTCCTTTGGTGGCATTATATCATAAATATTACAAAATATAAATTGTATTTTTAATGTTGTTAATGCTTTATTTGACTATATTTTTTTACCACCTGATAGTGTTCTGCCGGGCTTGGGATTGACTTTAGGCAGGCCGAAAAGAAACTGCCATTAAAAAGCCGTTTTATTTACAAATTGTGGCAATGCGGGCTTTATTTTTTTTTCGTGTTGTGCTATCTTGGGCGGTGAATTTGCTGCGCTTTGCATGGGTTAGTTGTAGTGCTTTGAGTCTTTGGACGGTTTTATTTAAGTGGAGCCGGGAATTCATGCTTTAAGCTGGGGCAGCAGGCGGAAAGTTTAAGTTAGATTATATATGTTCGGAGGAAGATAGTTTTGTCGTCAGATGGATCTGAGAAAGATAAAGGCATCGAGGTTGAGGGTATTGTTACGGATGCTTTTCGTGATGCCAAGTTTAGGGTGAAACTAGAGAACGGTTACGAAGTGTCGGCAACGATTTCTGGCAGAATTCGCAAGCATTTTATCCGCATTTTGCCCGGCGATCGGGTGACCGTAGAGTTGAGTCCTTACGATCTCGAAAAGGGCCGCATAGTGTACAGAGCTAAGAATTAGCCATTTTCGATTGGGCTTTCCGGGACCGCCGCGGTTTTTGACAGCTTTGGCGGTCTTTCACTTTTTAAAGGAAGCTGGACGGCTCATTGTTTTTTTTACGGAGAAACGTGACAGCCGAACGCCCTGGAAGCTTTGCATTGTGTGAAGATCCGTTTGGACGGATGGACAACCCCTTGTTGAGCGGAATGTGCTGCAACTGTTCCGCTCGATTATAATTCGTCGTTATCGGTCTCGGTTTCGCTTGCTGAGTTCGGATGCTGTGAAGAGGTCGGTGATGCGGTCTCGGCGGCTTGGAATTTGGGCTGAACAGGTAGAGGTTGGTTGCCGGAAGAATCGGGAAGGCCATCCGGAAGCTCCGGTTGCAGGCTGGATGGGGGATAGGGCAGATACTTTAGCAGTAGCAGGCCAAAAATTACCCACAAGGCAGATATAGCCAGAGAACCTTGGTAGAGCCAGGCTGGATTGTAGTCGCGCCAGTAATCTAATATAGCCCTTACCAGTCCAAAGGCGATTAAGCTCAAGGCGGCGCCGTTTATTTGTAGCCGTTCACTGTATTTGGCAGCCAATAGGGCACAGGTGCAGTGAGCTAGAGCTAAGTAGAGCATAACCGGATGGCGCGGAACATCTTCGCCTACGATAAACCCCCAGGGCATTTGAGTGGGGGTACCAATTTCGCCGTTCCAAGCGAAAAAGCATCCCAGGCGGCCAATTCCCCAACCCAGGAGAGCGGCCGGCCCCATGGCATGACACATAACTGGCATGGGTAGCTTGTTTAATCTTATATAGACGATCCAGGCCAGAATCGCTCCTAAAAAGCCGCCATAAGATATAAGCCCACCCTCCCAGAAGGCAAAGATCTGCCATAAACTGTGCATGCTGCGGTAATTGACTACGGCAAAGAGCAGGCGGGCTCCCAGTATTCCGCCCAACGTCATCCAGAGGGCTAAATTGTCGACATGTTCCTTCAGTTCTTTAGGAAGTCGCTTAGTGGTCCAAAAATAAGCCGTAAGTGCACCGGCGCAAAAGGCCAGGCTATGGATGTTTACAAAAAAAGAACCACCTAGATGCCAGACGGGGGGAGGAGTGAAATGGATCATGACCCGGCCTGGTTTCTTAACGTCATGGTCTATTCCTCCCCGCGGGCGTTTACGGTGTGCTCCCGGCTTTCTTGTGCGTTCGGCACAGTCTACGATAACAGACCGTTGCAAGTTTGCTCCCAACGCAACTCTTCAGACGTTCGTCAGGGTCTTTGGCGGAAATTTTAGACCTGCAGTGCCTGCTGTAAGTTCGCTTCATCCACCAAATTTTTCGCAGTAGGCCGCTGCTTTCCGAGGTGCTTAGACTAAAATTTTGAGGGCGGGAGTTCCGATTAAGCCTTGGCAAAATTGCCCAAATCGTCCAATTGAGAATTGGTGGCAGGAGGACCGGAAAAGGATAGTTAGCCAGTGTCCGCGAAAAAAGAAGGATCGAAAATTACGAAGAGGATTAGCCGTAACCAGATGTCTTATTTGAATGAATGCCTGAAAACTATGGTTGACAACGATGCCTCGGACTTTTACCTCATAGCGGGTGAAGCTCCGATCATGCGCGTTTATGGCACGCTGCAGCGTATGCCTAGTGATCATGCCCTGGATGATGCTTTTATAACTGGCATAGCTAATTCAGTATTTAAGGAGCATGATCTTGAGACACTCCGCAAGGAGCGTAGCCTGGATTTTGCCATTACCCTTGGTGAGGGCGTGCCGGGTGGCCCATGGCGTCTGCGTGGTAATGCCTACTACCAAAAGAACGGGCTCAATGTAGTGTTCCGTCTCATTCCTGCCCATGTGCCCACTCTGGAATCCTTGGGACTGCCGGCCAATTTGGAGAAGCTCACCAAACATAATCATGGCTTGGTTCTGTGTACTGGTCAGGCTGGCTGTGGTAAAACCTCTACGGTAGCCGCCCTTTTGGACATAATTAATTCTCGCTCTCCAGTTCACATAATTACTGTTGAGGATCCTATAGAGTACCTGTTTACCAATAAGCAAGCTCTGGTTAACCAACGTCAGGTAGGCAGAGATGTGGAGAGCTTTGCTCTGGCCCTGAAGGGCGCCCTACGTGAAGACCCCGATGTTATTTTTGTAGGTGAGCTGCGCGACCTGGAAACAATTTCTTTGGCAGTTACCGCCGCCGAAACCGGCCACTTGGTATTCGGCACGCTGCACACAAATTCGGCGGCCAAGGCTGTTGACCGTCTAATCGATGCTTTCCCCTTTGACCAGCAGGCGCAGATCCGCACCATGATTTCCGAATCTTTGCGTGGCGTTATTGCTCAGCAACTCATAGCTCGCAAGGATGGTAAGGGAAGGGTGGCCGCTGTAGAGGTTCTTGTCAATACCACCAGTGTAGCTAACCTTATTCGAGACGGTAAAACCTATCAGATTGCTATGTCTATGCAGACCGGCAAAAAAGAGGGCATGTGCACCATGGACGACTCGCTCCTGGATCTCTTCAATAAGGGAATCATCTCCAAAGAAGACGCTGAGTCCCGCTCTATAAATACCGATCCATATAAGCATGCTTCATCACAGCCTTCCGGCTTTAGGTAAAAAAATTAGACGAGGTGCGAGATTATGTCCTTTTTTAAAAGTTTATTCTCTTCCAACAAGCCTAAGAGCACCGCTGAGGAACAGCCGAGTGGAGCTGCTAAGAGTGGCTCGACGCAAGCACCGTCTTATGCACAATCTGGGGCTACGTCTGCTGATGCGTCTGTACCCGGTTCCCGGCCGTCTGCTTCTATGTTGGACAAAAAGCCGGATCCTTTCAGAGCTGGTGGGCATAACGGGTTGAACAACGATGTTGTACCTTATGGCCAGCGCAAGCCTTTCGGTGCTTCGTCCGGTGGCTCAGGAAGAATTGGTTTTGATTCCTCTCGTGCGGGTGGTTCGTCCAGTTCCTCGGGAATCAAGTATCTTACACCTCGTCCGACTCCGGCTCCTTCAGACGACATGGTTGAGGAAATTCCCAAGCCCAAGCCCACGGTTACCGCTGTTGAGCCCCAGCCACTGGAGTTAATCGAGGTTCCGGCCAATTTCACGCAAGATGATCTGCTGCGTACTTTGGTTAATAACAAGGGATCGGACTTGCACCTTTCTGTTGGCGAGGTGCCTATGTTCCGCATAAGTGGCGACTTGCACCGTTCCAACTGCCCAGCGTTAACCGAGGAAAGGGCCCGCGGCCTTTTGGCACCGTTGGTTAGCGAGGAGCGCTTCAAGGCCTATGAAGAGTGTGGTAACCTGGACTTCGCTTATGAAATTCCCGGTGTGGCTCGTTTTCGTGGCAACTACTTCCGGCAGAAGGGGGGCATGGGTGCCGTTTTCCGTGAGATTCCCAGTAAGATCCCTAGTATCGACCAAATGGGGTTACCTCCTGTTCTCAAGAAGATAGCCATGTTCCGGCGTGGCATCGTGCTGGTTACCGGTCCTACCGGCTCGGGTAAGTCCACCACTTTGGCGGCTATGATCGACTACGTGAATGAGCATCGAAAGGCTCACATCATCACCATTGAGGACCCTGTTGAGTTTACTCACAAGAACAAACAGTGCATAATTGACCACCGCGAGGTTGGCCAGCATACCAACACCTTTGGCGATGCTCTGCGTGCGTCCTTGCGCGAGGACCCCGACGTTATTCTGGTAGGTGAGATGCGCGACCTGGACACCATCTACAGCGCAATTAAAGCGGCGGAAACTGGTGCCCTGGTGTTTGGTACCTTGCACACTAACTCGGCAGCTAAAACCGTTGACCGTATTATCGATGTGTTCCCTGCCAAGCAACAGGCTATGATCCGAGCTATGCTCAGTGAATCTCTGCAGGCTATCGTGGCTCAGCTTTTGCTCAAGAAGCTGGGTGGTGGTCGTGTGGCCGTTCATGAAATTTTGATTGGTGGTTCGGGATTCTCCAACCTCATTCGTGAGGGTAAAACTTCGCAGATAAATAACCATATTCAGACAGGCCGCAGCATTGGCATGCAGACCATGGATGTTGGCCTTATTGAGCTTTTAAGGGAAAGGCTTATCTCCAAGGCCACTGCCAAAGAGTTCTGTCACGATCCAGATGTCTTCCGCGGCCACGGCTTTAACTTGGATGACGATTAGGCTGGCGTTGCTGGGAGCGGCTTAAACCGGGAGGCATGATTTAGCTTTGAGTTACGGGGTTTCTGAAGGAGTACTTTATTTTCTGAAATTTCCGCTGCTGGGGCTGGTTTATGCCTTCGTTCTTTTTTCGCTTTGGACGATTGTGCGAGGAATCCCCAAGGCAGGTAGTTCCAGGGGAAGCTCCAGTGGTCGTAATGGAGGAGGCAACACAGTTGCCCCGACCGAAACCGAGGAGGTGAGGCGTCCTAGCAGCGATAGGCGTGGAAATTCAGCCCAGCCTTTGGAGGGAACGGTTTCTGGAAATCGTGCGAGAGATTCCGTTAAAGATTCTGGTAATGGCAGAGATGCTGGCGCTGGAACGATTTCGGGTACAACGGAAGCTGTGGCCTCATTGAAAGCTACTGCTATTCAGGATAAGGCCCCAACTGGTCTTGCGGGAAGGCCGTCGGCGCAGGGCTTCAATTTGAGCGATTTGCCTACAACGCCCGGAATGCAGGCAGCGGAGGGAGGCTGCTTGGAGGTTCTGGCCAGTGAGAGCTTAAAAGAGAAGATTATCCCGCTGGAGGGTATGCTGATCTTCGGGCGTGCCAAAGACTGTTCGGCCTACCTGGACGATGCCTTTGTCTCCAGTCACCATGCCAGGCTGCAATTGGGGGCGGTCGGTCCTATTCTAGAAGATTTGGGGAGTCGCAATGGCACTTTCTGCAACGATGTACGGGTTGATCCCGATGTGCCGGTAGTTCTAAAGAACGGTGATGTTTTTTCCGTAGGCAACAGTGTTTTTTGTTACAAAAAGGGCGTGCGGAGCTGATGTACAACACGCGTAGCGTAGGGGCGGTACTGATGTTGCTGGTAACCTTGCTACTGGCCTACGGTTCTTATGTTTTGAGCTTGATGGTGCCTGCCGGACTACCGCCTCTGGAGCCTTTCAAATATGCCGCCTTAATAGCTGGTTCAGGATGGGGAGTGTGGCTTATTCTGGCCCTGATGAAGAAGCGGGGGGACTGTTGCCTTCTGCCCACGGCCCTGTTTTTAGTAAGTTTCAGTTGGTTGGAGATCTATAGTCTGGGCTTAAAGATAAATGAGCCCATGCAAGGGCCGCGGCAGGCGGTGCTGACCGCCATTTCCATGGCTTGTTTTTTGTTGATGGTGCTTTTTCTGCGCAACTACCGGATTTTGGAGGAATACAAGTATCTCTTCCTGTGTAGCGGATTGGCTTTGCAGTTAGCGGTAATGATGTTCGGAGTTGCCGTCAATGGTGCTTCACTGTGGTTCCGCGTGGGCGGATTGAGTTTTCAGCCTTTTGAATTTGTAAAAATATTTATAATTATATTCCTAGCCGCCTATCTGCGTCAATTTCGCTATTGGCTACGTTTGGGGTTCGTCTCCAAAGAAGGGCGCTTGCCGCGCAAGGCTCTGTTGAAGCTGGGGTTGGGTATGGCGGCGGCCGAATTGATCCTGGTGGCTCAGCGCGATCTGGGCATGGCCTTACTGCTTTTTGGCATTTTTATAGCCATGTTTTACATAACCACAGGTCGGCGCGATATCTTACTGCTCACCTTTGTTCTCTCCGGAGGTGGGGCTTATTTCTGTTGGAAATATTTCAGCCATGTGCAAGTCAGGGTAGCCAACTGGTTAGATCCTTTCGCCGATGCTAAGGATATTGGTTATCAAATGTGCCAAGCCATCTTCAGCTTGAGTAATGCCGGAATTGACGGAACTGGTCTGGGACTGAGCAAGGCCTACGTCATACCCGAGGTTGTCAACGATTTTACTTTTGTGGCCATAACCGAGGAGTTCGGAATGTTGGGCTGCGCTGCCCTTATAGTGGGGCTGATGATCTTGGTCAGCCGTTCCTTCGCAGTGGCCATAAAGGTTCAGGATGAGTTCGGTACTATTTTGGCAGCAGGGTTGGCCAGTCTTCTGGCTTGGCAAAGCCTTATTATCATGCTGGGTGATACCAAAATGATACCTATGACCGGCATTACCCTGCCCTTTGTTAGCGCTGGCGGTTGCTCCTTGTTGTCCAGCTTTATGGTAGTGGCTCTAATTTGGATTATTGATGCCTCAGATGTGGATTCGGCTGGAATAAGTCGTCGCCCAGAAACTGTTCGAGCCTCAGGGGTCGTGTCGGCGGTTTCGCCTGCCAATGTAGCGGGCTCAGCTCCAACCGGCAATAAAAAGTCTGGACTTAAGGGGGACAAATAATATGGCGGTTAAAGAGCGAGTGCGTTACGTAGCTATATTATTTGCCATTTTACTGGCGTTGCCTCTGGTTAATATTTCGCGCTTTGCTTTTTTTGAAAACAGCAAGTATGTAAACGATCCCAATAATCGTTACACCTACGAAGAAACTGCCCTGCGCGGCCGTATTGTCGATCGCAATTTTAGGCCTTTGGCCTTTGTGAGTAGCGGAGAGAGACGCTATCCTTTGAGCGTGGCCATAGGGCCGCTTTTAGGATATGCTAATCCTATGTATGGCGATTCCGGCCTGGAAGCAGCCGTTAGAGACAACATCAAAGGCTTCAGCGTGCCGCGCACTCCTTGGGAAGCTATGTTGCTTTTGGATAAACGGGACAGATGCGGGGATGATATGGTGCTAACCATAGACTCAATCTGGCAGACCAGGGCCTACGAGGCTTTGGCCGGGTACCGGGGGGCGGCGGTAGTGTTGGATGTGAGAACTGGCGAAATATTGGCGATGGCCAGCCGTCCTTCCTATGATCCTAATTATGCTCAGCTCAGGAGAGACTGGGATAGCCTTATTAAAGACAGCAATGCGCCGCTGGTGGAGCGGGCTGGCCAAGGTATGTATCCTCCCGGCTCCGTTTTTAAACCGCTCATAATGGCTGCCTGCTTGGAGGAGGGGAAGGCGCGTATTGACGAGACTTTTTATTGTCAGCGGAAAATTGATGTGGGGAATTTTGTACTCAATTGCAACGGTGAACATGGTAAGGTTACGCTGGAAGAGGCTTTGGCTTATTCTTGCAACTCAGCCTTCGCCGAGCTGGGCATGCGACTGGGTTTGGATGGGATAAGAAGTTGGATGAAAAAGTTTAAGCTTGATAGGCCCATGCCCTATGTGCCCGGCAGTGTCAAGGCTCAACTCCCCCAGGGTAGCAGTCCGTCGGCACCGGCTGAGGCAGCTATCGGCCAGGCGGACATCTTGGTGTCGCCCCTAAATATGGCTCGCCTAGTCTCCACTTTGGCCAGAGGTGGGGTGGATATGGAGCCTAGGCTTCTGCGCTCTCAGGTTCGTGAGGGTGAAAAGATCGTTTGGCAGTGTCCTAAGGCAGAAGCCAGCCGGGTTATCTCTCAAGCCAATGCTCAGCTGGTGAACAAGGCCATGGAGGAGGTTGTGCTACGTGGTACTGGCACGGCGTCCCAGATTCCCGGCATGACTTTGGCCGGCAAGACGGGATCGGCTGAAAATCCACATGGCTCCACCCACGCCTGGTTTATAGGCTTTACGCCCGTTCAAGAGCCACGCTACGCCGTAGCCGTCATTTTGGAAAATGCTGGCGGTGGCGGGCGCTACGCTGCACCGGTGGCTAAGAATATTCTAAAGTTGGCTGGAGAACTTCAGTAAGGCCAGGGCCACTGTCAGCGCCCGCCCGGGCCGTTAATCCGCACTTAAACGTGCGACCAGATCGCTAATCTGCGTCTGGACGCGGCGGGGGCGCCAATCTGTGCCCCGAGTGTGTGGCCCGGGTGCGGCGGGCCGGCCTTAGCCTGAGTAGCGGCCTCGGGCGAAGTTTCGTCTGCACCCGGGTGCGGTGTATTTACAGAACAGTTCCTGCAACGCGCGATTTTGGCCCGATAACACGGAGTTTCCCAGTGCGATAGAAGCTGTACGCAGCGATTGCGCAAATTGACGTGTCTAAATGCTTAAATTAACAAGGCTGGGGTATTCACAGGTCAGCAGATCACTAACTTGTGAATACTTCAGCCTTTAGTCTATACGAATTGGCTGTTGTACAGCGCGGCATATTTGCCGTTTTTCTTCAGTAGCTCATCGTGACTGCCTACCTCTTTGATGTCGCCGTTTTCCATGTAGAGAATCACGTTGGCATCTCGGATGGTGGAAAGACGATGGGCAATCACAAAGCTGGTCCGCCCTTTCATAAGCACGGCCATGGCTTCCTGAATGACCAGTTCCGTGTGGGCGTCCACATTGCTGGTCGCCTCGTCCAAGATCATGATTTCGGGATTAGCGATGATGGCTCTAGCGATGGTAAGCAACTGCCTTTGGCCCTGGGAGATGTTAGCCGCACCCTTGGAGAGCGCAAAATCGTAGCCGCCCGGCATGGCGCGAATAAAGGAATGGGCACATACGGATTTGCAGGCATTGATCATTTCTTCTTCGCCGATATCCCGCTCTGTGCTGTATCGGAGGTTGTCGCGGATGGTACCCTCAAAGAGCCAGCTGTCCTGCAGCACCATGCCGAAATGCCGCCTTAGTTCGGCACGTGAGATGCTCCGGGAATCAATGCCGTCCACCCGTATCTCGCCGCCATTTATCTCGTAGAAACGCATAAGCAGATTTACGAGGGTAGTTTTTCCGGCTCCGGTAGGCCCCACGATGGCGATTTTCTGACCCGGTTCCACGTGGATATTCACATCCGTCATCAGGAGCCGGTCTGGCGTGTAGCCGAACTGCACA
The DNA here is from genome assembly GCA_900313515.1 of uncultured bacterium. Classification (GTDB taxonomy): domain Bacteria; phylum Vulcanimicrobiota; class Xenobia; order Xenobiales; family Xenobiaceae; genus Bruticola. The sequence continues at coordinate 9,418 of OMRK01000079.1, forward strand.
TGTGCAAACTCCACGCTGCCGTCATTCTCTGGAGTAGGCCGACTGTCTGCGGGGTCCGGGACCTCTTCTTCCTCATCCAAAAGCGCAAATATGCGTTCTGCACCGGAAAGTGCCGCCGAGACCTGACCTGACATGTAAGCCAGAGCTGAAAATGGCTGCTGAAAAGAGTGTATATACTGCAGCGCCGATTGAACATTGCCGAGGGTCATGCCACCCTTGATGACAGACGTGCAGCCGATCAGGGCAGCGATGGCGTAGCCGATGAAGTTTATAACTTGCGTGAGAGGCATAACCGCGCCGGAATACGTTTCCGCCCGGCAGGACGCTTCTCGCAGCCGCCCGTTGATATCGTCAAAGCGGACGACGGCTTGCTTTTGCCGGTTAAACGAGGCAATGATGTCTTGTCCGTTAAAGACTTCTTCCACATAACCGTTCATTTCTCCCAGAAGCTCCTGCTGACTGGCATAGCTTTTCGCCGACATACGCATAACACTGCCGGAGGTCAAAAGAGTTACGGGAATCATGACGACGGCAATAAGCGCGAGCCAGGGAGAAAGCCAGAGGAGCATGGCGATAATTCCCGCCGCGTTGAACGACTGCGTGACTATCTGATAGACATTCTTGCCCAGGAACGTGTTGATGGCTTCAACATCGTTGGTTATGACGGAAAGCATTTCACCGCTCATATGTGTGTCGTAGTAGTTCAGCTTCAGGCGGTGCATTTTTGCGTCGATCGCGTGTCGCAGTTCCCATATTACCTTAGAGGCGACCCGGGATAGAAGGCGGTTGGCCAGCATGGAAAAGAACCATGAACCTACGTAAATAAGAATGAGCGAGTGGACGATAGCTACAATAGCCCCGACCTTGCCCAAAGGATAGCCCTTTAGGGTTGTGGTCCAAATGGAGGCCGGTTTGGACACATCGTATAACCAAAGCCCGTCTTTCACGCCGGCGTAGAGAATGGTCGTGATTTGTCCTAAAATTATGGGGGCTGCAATGGTAAGCAAAGTGCCTACGAGCGCGGCGAATGTCGCCACAAAGAACCGGCTGCGGCTGCTTCCCATATAAGACAGGAGGCGCTTAATTAGCTTGGAGTTCATGTTCTACCGCCTCCTTCCCCAGCTGAATCTCCGCAATTTCCCTGTAAAGTTTACAGGACTTCAGGAGTTCCTTGTGCGTGCCCAGGCCCACTGTTTCACCTTGATCTAGGACCAAGATGCGAGTGGCATCCAAGATGGAGCTGATCCGCTGCGCTACCACAATCATGGTGGAGTTTTTCAGGTTGGCTTTGAGATTTTTCCGCAGCTCCTTGTCCGTCTTTACGTCGAGAGCCGAAAAGCTATCGTCGAAAATGAAAATCTCCGGTTTCTTCATTACGGCGCGGGCGATGGCCAAGCGCTGTCGTTGTCCTCCGGAAAAATTTGTACCGCCCTGGCTGACGGTGGCATGATAGCCGCCCTCTTTTTTCTCAACAAATTCGGCAGCGCAGGCAATGCGGGCTGCCTCCTGCCAGTCTTCATCGTGGCCGTTTTCTTTGCCAAAATTGAGATTCGAAGCGATATCGCCAGAAAAAAGCACGTTCTTTTGCGGGACGTAACCGATTTTATCCCTGAGTTCTTCCAGAGGATAATCCTTCACATTTATGCCATCCACCAATACATCACCGAAAAGAGTATCATAGAGGCGGGGGATGAGCTTGACTACGCTGGACTTGCCGCAGCCTGTACCTCCAATAATGGCCGTGGTCTCTCCCGGCTTAGAGCAGAAACTCACACCCTTTACGACAGGCGCCTCTGCGCCGGGATAGGCAAAGGTCACATTTCTGAATTCAACCGTGCCGCACAAAGTGTTTCCGGCCGATTTTTCGGCGTGAGCCGGTTCTTTTATGGAACAGTCCGTTTCCAGCACAGCTGCAATACGCTTCATGCAGGCATAGGCGTCGGGAAAGAGCCGTACTACAAAGGCTTCCAGCAAAATGGCCACGAGGATGATATTGATGTATTGGGCGGCTGCGACCACTACGCCGATTTCTACCTGCTTGTCTATCACAAACTTCGCGCCCATACCCATAACGGCGACCGATGTCAGACCGAAAATCAGTCCCACCAAGGGGAAAAGGGAGCCCGAGGAAGCATTGGATTTAAAGGAAACCACTGCCGAATCGTTGTTTACCTTATCAAACCGCTGTATTTCATAATCCTGTTTATTGAAAGCGCGAATTACCCGAACGCCGTCAATCGTCTCCAAAAAGAGCCGATTGATTTCGTCAATTTTTTGCCGGAGTTTATCGGAATAGCTGGCCGAAATAGTGATAACTATACTGAGGGCAATAATCATGATGGGAACGGCTACAGCGAGTACGACAGCAATCTTGCCCGCCGTGACGATAGAGAGGATTACACCGACCACCATCATCATTGGCGCAAACACTCCCAGGCGAAATAGCACGGAAAGAAAAGTCTGGATGGTAGTTACATCCGAAGTGCTTCGCGTAATGAGAGAAGCTGAGGAAAACTTATCGATCTCCGGCGAAGCAAAATTTTGCACTTTGCGGAACACTTCGCTTCTCAACTGGGCGGAAAAATCTGTGGTAACTCTTGCCGCCAGTCTTGTTGCAGCAATGTTCATGCCACTGCCGACGGCGGCGAGCCCTATCATGCCGCCAGCAAAGAGCATAAGCAGTTCCTCGTCGCCTTGGGCCACGCCTTTATCTATCATCGCTGAAAGCAACGCCGGAACAGACATCAGCGCCAAGGAAGACAGCACGACAAAAACAGCGATTAAAACTAAGTCACGAGGTTTTAATTTAATGCGTGACAGTATGGTAAAAATGACGCATACCCCCTTATACCGATGTCATTAAGCCGGAAATCGATGTCATTCAGTAAAGCATTTTTATGTCTTACGTAAACAAACGACTTGCACAGCCTTTCCGTTGCGCTTGCTTCGCAATACTCGAACTCGCTCCTTGCAGAAAAACGATACCGACTGTGCGCGTGTGTGCATGGAATCATGCCTAAGCTAACGGTGTTAGTCTATGTCTATGATAATTTTCAGCGAATTCTGGCCCTTTTTGGAAAGCTCAATGGCTTCGTTGATCTGGGTTAAGGGGAAATGGTGGGTGACCATTTGAGCCTCGGTGGAAACGCCATGGTTTATAAGCCAGAGAGCTTGGCGGGTTTCGGTGGGGCCGCAGGAGTAACTGGCTACAATGTCTATCTCGTTGAAATAAATTTTATTCATATCTACCGGGAGCATGGTTCCGGGCTCCGGCCCCATAAATAAGAGCACACGCGCGGAGCGGCCAGCGCACTCAATACCCTCCTGCATAGCCTGGGGCGAGGTGGGGCAAACCATAACCACATCGGCGCCCTGGCCGTCAGTCTCTGCCTTTACAACCTCGGGGAACGATTCTTGGGTAAAATCTACCACGCGATCCACGCCCATTTTAAGGCCGTGCTGCAGACGGAAGGGAACCTTATCGGAGGCGATAATTTTGGCCGCTCCCATGTGCTTGGCCAGAACAGCCATCATCTGCCCCATAACCCCCAGACCCATAATGGCCACAGTATCTCCGGGTATAAGGCGCGTTCTTTCGTAAGCCCGCACTACGCAGGCCAAAGGCTCGATTAAGGTACCTTCGGAGTAGGACATGTTGTCGGGCAGAATGAGAGTATCTTTGTCGAGATTGTTGGCTGGGATGACGCAGTATTGGGCTGCACCGCCGGGAATGAGCTTGGAATGGCGCCAGGTTTCGCACATTACAAAATTACCGTTGCGACAGTGGCGACATTTCATGCAAGGGGCATGGTGATGGAAGTAAACGCGATCTCCGGGCTTAAACTTGGTAACTCCCTCTCCTAATTGCACGATCTCGCCGGCTGGCTCGTGGCCTAGAACAAAGGGACACTTTTTGTGCATATACCAGGACTCGGTATCGCTCATGCAAAGCCCCAGGGCATGAATCTTAACTAGGGCCTCACCAGGGCCGGGCTGAGGAACTTCCATTTGCTCTATGCGGATATCGTTGTAATCGTGGGCAAGAGCAACCTGCATAGTTTTGGGAATGACCATTACTTTTTCTCCGAAAGAGAAGCTCAATTCTCTTTTATAATTTTCAACGGCTCGCTCCTGCCCACAACGCAGCAGAAGGAACCGTTTTATTAGAACAAAATGGGCCAGGCCGAAATTGCCGGACTGGTAGGCTTTGAAAAGTTATGCGCTACAGATAGTTAGCTGATCGTAGTGAAGGCGGGTGGTGGACAAGTCTAAGTCCGGTGGATTAGGATCGGCTGAATCCAGCATAAGGGTAGAACCCTTAGCGAGTACGCCTATGACCTTGTCTACAGAATCGAGCTTGTCCTGGGCTACGACAGCTTTAGTGAGACCGTATCCATGGGAAGCTTCACTGGCAAGGGCTTCCATAGACTCCTCGCCTCCAAAATAAGCCAAAGACAAGGCCTGGGCAGTTTTGCGGCAGCGTTCGGCATCGTTGTCTATATAAACAATTGTGGCCAATCCAGCTTTCCGCGCCTGCTCTAGCCATATCCGCCCCTGGCCATTATCGCTTAAAATCAGTAGGCTGTCGGTTGGCTCGGCCTTAAGCTTCGACCAAGATCGTTCCAGTTTTTCTCGATCCATATTTTCTCTACCTGTCTACCAAGGGAACTGCATATAGACCTGGTTGTTCAGGGCCGTATCCCATACCTTGTTTATGTAGCTTTCGTACTGCTCTAGCAGGCCGGCCAGAGCGCGCGCTCGGGCGGGTGACTCCACGCCGGTCAGCTGAACTAGCACCAAAACAGCCGGAGCCAGCCAATAGTTAAAGCCCTCTTTACGGCTTTCTTCCAGGGCTTTAACTGCCCAATCTACCTGTTGAAGCGCCGAATAATCGAAGGAACTCAGACAGGCTATAACAGAAAGATGCTTGGCAAATTCGGCCGATCGACTATCGCGAGCCACGCGCCTGTAAAGATAAGCAAAGGCAAAAACGGTCAGAACCTGGCCAGTGCGAGCAGGATCGAAAGGACAGGAGAAGCCCGCCTCGGTGCAGAGCTCATCTATGCGCACAGAAGTGCGCGGGGAATAAACTAGGCTGCGGATAATTGAGGAAGCTACCGGAATTGCGTGCAGATAGGTCTGAACGTTTACCGGAAGGCCGGAACTGAAACGCTCTAACAGATAGCTGGTTTCCGGCAGGTGAATAAGTCGATCTTCTATTTTCAGACGCAACTTTTCCAGCTCAGTTAGATAAGAATTAATTGCCGCCTGATCCATGCTTTCTGCACCCTTCCTTTACAAGCACCCTTATTCCCGACTATCCAGGACTACTCTTCTTTAAGGCCTGCATCGCAATCATTTCCGCGCTTTGTTTCGGGATAAATTTTTACCTTAACAGTTTAAGCCGTCCAAGCTCGGAAAAGTACGCTTTGTTTACGGTATGATATTCCTAGGTTGCTGGCGTTGCTGGTAGCGCGGGCGGCGATCCTGCTGGCGCCCGCTGCCGGGACGCTGATTTTGAGGCCCCCGCTGCTTTCTATTTACCGGCGGGTGAATGGAAAACCACTGTGTTTCCACAAATGGAGGTAGCTCAAAAAACTCATCGCTGCTTATGTTAAGCTGAATAGCGCTGGTAGAAACGGAGTCTATGTTTAAGGTTTCCACCATCATACCACCATCGGCACCATCAGTGCGATCTACCAACAGCTGTTGAATTTGGTAGGGCGGGGTCGGCGAACACATGGCAAAGCGGAGGGTTCCCACCTTTTCTTTATCGGTGCTGTAAACGGGCAATCCCATTTGCAGCTCTTGAATATCCAGTTCTACGGTCATCTAATTTTAGGCTTCCTTTCCCGGAAGGACATCACTTTCAGCAGAATAACGGGGCGGCTATTCTACAACTTAATCAGAAGGCCTTTGTTTTTATCCCTCGAAGAACGGAAGTTGTATAGCTTGTGTTGTTGCGTACCCGCTTGCTTCGAAGGGTACCCTTTCTCGTTTGGAGGATTCAGTTGGGGATAAATATTGATGGAATGCTGTTGGAGCTGCTAACCAGGAACGGCTCTGACCTGTTTATAACTTCTAGGCATGCTCCCACGTTGCGTGTCAACGGTTTGCTCACACCTTTGGATATGCCGGAAAGCACTCCGGAAGAGGTGGAGCAAATTGTCCGCAGTTTTATTGGCGACTCCGAAATGGAGCGGTTGGCCGAAGACCTAGACATTGACTTTGCCTATGAGGTTCGCCTACCCGGATTTGGCGTGCGTCGTTTCCGCGGATGCGCCTTTTATCAGCGCTTGGGTATGAGTGCAGTTCTACGTACCATCCCCGTGCAGATTCCTACTGCAGCCGAGCTTCTACTGCCGCCTCCAGTCATGAAGCTTATTGAATTCCATCAGGGCCTGGTGCTTATTACTGGGCCTACGGGATCGGGCAAGACTACTACCTTAGCCTCGCTCATCAACCATATCAATAACACGCGACCGATGCATGTTATCACTATCGAGGATCCTATCGAGTTTGTCTATCCTATCAATAAGTGCATGATTGTGCAACGCCAGGTTGGTATTCACGTTGAATCCTTTAGTGCTGCTTTGCGTTCGGCTCTGCGTGAAGACCCCGATGTAATTCTGGTAGGTGAGTTGCGCGACCTGGATACCATCCAATTGGCGGTAACCGCCGCCGAAACCGGCCACTTGGTGCTGGGCACCTTGCACACTTTGTCGGCCTCTCAGACCATCAACCGCGCCGTAAACGTTTTCCCTCCGCAGCGTCAGTCACAGATCCGAGTCATGCTTGCAGAATCTCTGCGCGGCGTGCTTTCTCAACAGCTCATTCCCCGCATAGATGGCAACAGCCGTGTGGTAGCCACCGAACTGATGATCTGTAATAGCGCTATCAGCACACTTATTCGTGAATCAAAGCTGCACCAGATCAACTCCTCCATTCAAACTGGCGCCAGAGAGGGTATGCGGCTTATGGATACCTCGCTTTTGGAGCTGGTGGAAAGTCATCAGATCGATCCTCGTGAAGCCCTGGATCGTGCCATTGACAAGAACACCTTCATGAATTCAATAAGGAGCTATTTAGATTAAAGATGAGTTCTAGTCCCATTCTGGAAAGTTATTTACAAGTAGTTCTCGACTACAACGGCTCCGACTTGCATTTGGAAGCTGGTGCTCCGCCGGCAGTACGCATCAATGGCGACATTAAGTTCTTGGAGGAGCCTCCTTTAGACAGCTCGCAGGCCGAGGATATTCTGTTGCCCATTCTCACCGAGGAGCAGGCTCAGACCTTTTTGGACACTGGAAGTGTTGACTTCTCCTATGAGGTGGAGGGGATGGCTAGGTTCCGTGTCAACTTCCTCCTGCACAGCCGTGGCATGGGTGGTGTCTTTCGTATCATTCCCACCCGTATCCCTACCTTTGACGATTTGAATCTGCCACCGGTCATTGCTAGAATTTCCCATTTTGATAAGGGACTGGTGCTGGTGACGGGCCCTACCGGCTCGGGTAAATCTACCACTTTGGCTTCTATTGTAAACCATGTGAATCACACTCGGCGCAAACACATTATCACTTTGGAAGATCCTATTGAGTTTGTTCACAAATCAGATAAGTGTATGATCCAGCAGCGTGAAATTGGCACCAACGCCAGGAGCTTCGATCAAGCCTTGCGTGCCTCTCTGCGTGAATCTCCAGACATTATTCTCCTGGGAGAGATGCGCGACTTGGAGACTATTTCGGAAGCCATTCGTGCCGCTGAAACTGGACACTTGGTTTTCGGAACTCTGCACACCAACTCGGCCGCCCGTACTGTGGATCGTATGGTCGATGTTTTCCCCTCCGAAGAGCAGGAGCAGATCCGCCAGATGTTGGCGCAATCCTTGAAAGCGGTTATCGCGCAGCAGTTGTTACGCACGCGTGACCGCAAGGGACGTGTAGCTGCTTTGGAGATTATGATTGTGAACTACGGTATTGCTGGTTTGATCCGTGAATCTAAGTCATCCATGATTTCCTCCTTTATTCACATGGGAGCAGAAGAGGGCATGCAGTCCATGGACAGCCACCTGATCGAGCTTTGCAAGAGCGGTTGGATCGATACCAAGACAGCTTATGATCATTGCCTGGATCGCGGTGTGCTCACTCGAGCTGGATTAGTAGATCCGAATGCCGATGCTGCTGGCGCCCAGGTTATACCTGATGCTATGTAGTTGAAATCTGCCGGGGGGATGAAGAGGGCTTTTGTTCGACAATTTCCCATTGTAGGCGGCTTGGCTGTGTTTAGCGGCCTGCTGTCGGGGATGTGCCGGAAGGGCCCTTAGTTTTTGCGTGAGCGGTAGGAAAAGTAGCAAGGGAGGGAGTTTTAATAAATTTAATGGGGGGACTCCTTTTTTATGTTAGAAAATTACACGGTTATTGATATAGAAACTCCGAATGTGAATGGCGATTCGTTATGTCAGATCGCTGTTCAAGAGGTTTGTGATCGTAGGCTTGTGCGTGAGTTTTGTAGCCTAGTCAATCCTCAAGATTATTTCGACATGCGTTGCATACAGGTGCATGGAATTGCGCCGCAAGATGTGGAGAATTCGCCGCGTTTGGAAGAATTGTGGCCAATTCTGAGTTCCTACTGTACAAATACCGTTCTAGTAGCTCACAATGCCATATTTGATGTGAGTGTGCTGAGCAAGAGTTTGGCCAAATCCGGTATAAATTTTAATAATATCCCCTACCTATGTACTTATCGCTTGGCCCATCGCCTGTTGCGAGAGGGCTGTGAAAATAAGAATGTAAATCCTATGTTTTCGGGAGAAGGCATCGAAAAGCCTGAACCGACAGGCCGCCGCCATTTCGGCCTCAAGGCTTTATGTGAACTGTACAACATAGAGATGCGTCGCCACCATGACGCTTTGTCCGACGC
>OMRK01000016.1 GCA_900313515.1 uncultured bacterium
CTTGGAGCGGAAGAAGAGATTCGGACTCTCGACCCTTGCCTTGGCAAGGCAATGCTCTACCGCTGAGCTACTTCCGCATATCCATAATTCTTCGCAAGTGGGCGGGAAGGGACTCGAACCCTTACGATTGCTCACTGGCTCCTAAAACCAGCGCGTCTACCATTCCGCCACCCGCCCGCTAGGAGTGGTGCGCCATCGGGGACTCGAACCCCGGGCCCGCTGATTAAGAGTCAGCTGCTCTACCAACTGAGCTAATGGCACGTACCGCTTACGGGCGATATTCTACTAAAATCGACAGATCATGTCAAGAGGGAGCAAGCAAAAAAAAACTATAAAAGCAGATTATAAACCTGCTTAGAACAGCCACCTTATATCCTCCATTGCTAAAGAAAGATGTTCCACGGCGTTTTCTTATGAATGCGGAATCAAGGGGAAGAACTAAGCACTGAAGAGAATAGAAAACTGGAAGACGCTTGGAATCCACCCCTAACAATTCCAAAACCTGCAAGTTTTACAGCAGCTAATGACAACCGCACAAAAAAAAGGAGCGACATATGATGCGTAAACTAATCTTAGCTACCCTGGTGTTTATGATGACTCTGACATTTAGCCTAACCTGTGCGCACGCAGAGCAAAATAATTTCCCAGTTGGCGAGTGGACTATCGAGTACTTATATGAGGGTACGACAATTGCCGAACAAACTATTTGCATCTACGAAGACAACACCTTTGAAGCGATAGATGAAGAGCAAAGTAAAGAGGGCACCTGGACGCTTGATGGCAAAACGCTGACCATGACATCTGTTGGCGAAGACTTAAACCTAAAGTGGAATGAGAAAGCGCATCAGTTGGTCGGTGAATATAACGGAATGGAAGTAATTCTCCGCAAGGCTACCAAGCATAAGGATGTGGACGTAATTGCAAAATCTAGCAAAGTCACAGGCGGATGGATCGTTTCGGATAGCACTACGATTACTCCGGAGATTGAACAGTTACTCTGGACAGCATTGGACAGCTATCAGGCCGGGACAATTGTTACTGTCTCATATAAGCCAGTTGTCTACCTTGGCAGTCAGGTGGTGGCAGGAACAAACCATGCGATACTTTGCAGAGCCAGCGAAATCAACAAGGGCTCTTCTTGGGTAATCATCTATCTGTATGAGAACTTGCAGGGAGATGTATCTGTTATAAACATCTCCAATCTGGATTTTGGTAGCCTTTGTACGTACGGAGCAGACTAGTCCTATAAAAAAAGGCGTCTCTCACGGTAGAGACGCTTTTTTACAGACAAACCGATGCCCGAAAACTGTCAGCCGAGAAAGGCCCACCTCTTACCTACCCACTCAGGCCAACCACAAAAATCAGTTATTCAGCATACCGATCTGGTAGTCAGCTAACCGTTATTTGACCAGCTGACCTCCAAGCGAAAAGGACAGACACCAGCGATGCCTGTCCTATCGAAATTATCGGAAACAACCTATCCTAATAGATGTTCTTGACAACTCCAGAAGAAGTTTCGTGAATCAGATTGATCCTAGCTGTTCCGGGAGCCTGTGCAGTCACATTTAAGGTGCTGGTGGTCTGACAAATCATATCTGCATAGATATTCGACCAAGGTATAACACTGATTTCCTTGGGCTCCAACTTAGGATACACCTTGTAAGTAGGAACTGCTCGACTTACAGCCAAGCTGGCAGCAGCCCCATCATTTCCTAAGTAGAAGTTATCACCACCTATGTTAACAAAAGGAATAACATACTTCTCGTAATCGCTAGGAACATTGGAAGCGCCTGACAAGACCAACCCCAGATCGTAACGATGAAGGATATCTCCAGCCCTAGCATTGAGCACGTTTTCCAGCAGCTCGACGCCAACCAGAGGGGATTTGTAAAGCTCAGACAATTTATCCTCGCCGTAATATCCCCACACATGCAGACCGAAAAGGTGCCCTAAGCCATAGGCATCAACCATCTCAGAATCGAAGAAGGCGGTGGGGAACTGCGTAGGAGCAACGTACCCATCTCCACCCACAACGCTCGCCCCGTTCAGGTAGCGATAGATAGCATCCAACGAGTAAAGATCACCAATCTTGTCGAGATCTGTACCTTGTTTAGCATAATAGACACCTAGACCGCACAAATCAGCGCCGACTTCCGCCAGACCTTCGGTCAAGCTCAAATGATCCATCATGTTTGTCAAACAAGTCACGGCATCGATCTGAGTTTCAGCCCGAATTAGACCAGTACCAACGAAGGAACCATCGTGGGCAATCTTCTGGTTGAGCTGAGTTAGGTGCGTAAACTCATGGGCTAACGTGGAAGCTACAGTGTGAGTGGAACTACCGAGAGTTCCGTAGTTAAGATAAACATACTCACCAGCATTGCTGTAATTCTGATCGGCCTTCGTATCATTAGGATCCACAGCAGGCAACAGATCGCGTGCAGTCACGTAACCAAAAACGATACTGGTATCTGAACCGATATTATCCAGTAGAACAATGTTTATCTTGTGATCACCGTCACGACCACCACCAGCGCTCCATTCGTTGCCGCAGGTGCTGGTAATACGCTCATAAATGCCCTTGCCTTCCCTATCCGCAGGGTTAGCCGTATCGAAGACCTGGGCTATAGCCAAAGCTTCATCGTGGCTTATGGCAGGCACAAGCCTACCATCAGCATCACTCACCGTGTAGGAAAGTATGTTGCAATGCTTAGTCTCACTGTCATCGAGAACCTTGGCAACCGTAACCTGAACTGGTTCATTGGAAAAAGTCTGCCACAGAGTCTCTACATGCCCAGCTTCCTGCCCCTGCCAACGAGGCTGCACGGGGATAGTGGCCTTGGCGCTCGAGTTAGACTGCAAGGCATCAAAACTCTCAGCCTTAATATTGGACGAAGCCTTGCAAAATCCGCAAAGCACAGGAGCCTGACCAGCAGATGTTCCCTCCTTGGCCACGACCTCTTCTTTCAAATTATTGGGAGTATAGAAAACATCGGAGCTAAGCTTGACACTCTGCAACTCCCTGGAGTCTGCAGTGGTATCATTAGTCGAAACAACCAAGCGGCAGACATCACCGTTCTCAAAATCTTTGACAGAAAATTTAGCAGCCTGCTCCGCACCGGAGACTCCAGGCACCGACGGCGCGGCATCGTCACCACCGCTACTGCAACCGGCAGCCACAGAAGCCACAACTAGCGCAACGGCCATCCAAGCGAAATATCTCCGCATTAAAGCACCTCCAAAGAGTACTAAGAATATCTATTAACTTCGAATAAAAGCCCTTGCTGCACAAGGCAGAAACTCAACAGAGTCCCGCCTCCCAGCCTTAAGCTGGAAACCGTGCACCAAACGGTAGGCCCGGCCCAAAGCCACAAACCTCCGCTTACCGCCCCAGAAGGCCAGCTCCCCGCACAGCAAACGCTACCGCCATAAACACGATCTCAGGACCCAGTCCGGTAAAAACACGGCAGGGAACCTGCGGGGATTCAAGTAGAAAACGTAATATCCTCCAACCTAGCCCCAAATCCACACAGACGGCACCGCCCAGACTCATTTTCAGCTTGCATCAGCCAATTCAAGCGTAAATTCAAAGCGGAGTTGCTTTTTTAATGAAAAAACTGCCTGAACAATTCCAAGAAATCAACCAGCCACATCGGCACAAGACGGTGCATGAAGACATTACTTATGGGAATATAGGTTAAAAGCGGATAATACAGAGCCAAAGCAGAGCCCAGCAGGAGAAGATAGAGACCCACCAACTTGTGCTTTTTAGCCTCAACCAATCTCTCCAACGCTTCGGCTGTTGCCACCGCCATAAACGGGATTCCCGGCAGCAGATAAAACAAAAAACCACCTATAGATAATATCCAAAATAACCAACTGCTCAGCCACATAAAAGCCGTAAACAAGACATTTGTATCTCCAAAACGCCAGCCGACAAACAAACTTTTAAGTGTCTGATACCCACCAAACCACCAAAAAACAATAGATCCACATATGGTGACAGAGCTGATTTGTACAGCATTGTTTTTGGCAAACACTAACATAGGAATCAGGCCCAGGGGCCAAGCCCAGCAGGGCGCCAGGTTGTAATTTACCGCCATTTTAGGATTCAAATGCATAAACAGAACCCTGTAATATGCAAAAAAGATATTGTTTAAAGTTTCGTAGTTAAATCCTTCACGCAAAAATTGCGGTACATAGGCGATTGTATAAATACAGGCAATTATGACGGCAAACAGCAACAACA
>OMRK01000059.1 GCA_900313515.1 uncultured bacterium
AAGGTATCTGTAAACTTCTTTAGCTGCCAAAATGAGATAGAGCACCATAAAGTAGAGTCCGGCCAGTATGGCAGCTATAATGGCATAAACTACAATGTCTGTTCGATCATTATAAATAAAACCTTGGTAGGCGTAGGTTCTGCCCAGCATGGCCGCCAGAGCTACTAAAGCAGCAGTTAGGTGTTCATACCATTTGGGAGTTGCCTTAAGATATCTGTAAGCCACGCAACCAAAGGCCGTTATTTCGAAAGTTGAGGTAGTGATCTTGGAGACGAACAGGCACTGGACCATGGCCACAATCTCGCTCATGCAGTCCCTTATTACGCCGTTTTCATAGATAATCAGCCAAAAATCAGCCTCATAGAGAGTTATAGCTGCGTAGAGCAGAAAACCCAGCATAAATGCCTTTAGGCCGTCTGAAAGCGATATGTTCGGTATGTCATCTGTGCCGTTCATAAGTAAGATTTTACCTTTCTCTGGGAATTCTGGTGACAAAATGTTGAGCTATTCCAGATCATTTTTCACAGCCTCTCTGGCCAAATCGAAAAGATCAATCAAGCGGTACAATTGGGGATAGTATGGCTTCACGGAACCGGGCACTTGTCGTTGGTTTTTGGCCTTGGTAAATACTATGCTGTAGCGGATACCGTTGGCCCTCCAAGTAACCTGCTTAGCTTTAAGGTCATACTTATAGAAAACCGCTTCAACCTCTTTGCCGCTGGCTGACTTGAAGAACAGCTTCAAAATAGGATTGATGGGATCGAGCTTAACTCGGTCATGCTTTCTAACTAGTGTACTGTAGGACCAGTTGTCAAGATCGACCAAATCTGCGTTAGGGTCGCGGGTAGCGCTATAAACGTAATAGTTCCTGTTGTAGAGCAAACCAATTTCACATATGGAGTCATTGCGGATTTTGTAAAAGGTAGGTGTGGCATTTTTGGGGGCGGTCAACTTTATAGCGCACTTGGGATTGGTAAGAAAATCTTGGGGACCGCCCACATATTTGAAGACACTAGCCTTTTGATCACTGGCTCTTAAGGAGAAATCGGTGGTGGTTTTGTCTAAGATGACAGCTGAGGCCAAAATTGAGGTTAAAAGGAGTAATATTGAAAGCGTTACCAACAGTGGATAGTCCGGCTCGGCTTCCGTTGAACTGGTCAATGGCTGAATACTAGTTGGAGATGTTTCTGGATGGACATCTATCTGAGCTGGAGCCGTTGGCCTGGTTTCGAGTTGGGCGGAACCTGTCGGCGTGGCTTTGGTTTGAGCCAGAGCTGTTGGCGTGCCCTCGGATTGAAAAGAGGTGCCCTCTTCTTCTGCCTCTGGGGCCTTGCACAGGCAAAGTCCGATGATAAAGGGTAGAGAGTAAGCTACAGGCATGGCGTAGCGCACACCACCGTTAAAGAAGGTAGGTGAGGCAATACAGACCAGTATCCCCACCAGAGAGGGCACCAGCAGCCAAAATATTCTCAAATCCTTGTTCTTAACGGTCAAAAATAGTATATAGATGACCACGTAAAATGAGAAGGCGACATCTGAGAAAAGGTTGACGAAGGGAAGTCGCCAGACACACTCGGTAAAGCTGAGAGCTACTGCTTTTAATTTTGCCATCACGGGCGGAATTTCGTAATTCATTTGGTCATGGTTACGCGGGCTACTGTATATCCAGATGGTATCGGCATCCAAATAGAAAAATCCCGATGAGTTGGCAAGAAGTGATTCTACATATACCAGCGGATGCTTAAAAAACTGTTTAAACCATACTACAAAATAAGCCGGCAACTTGCTATTGTCCTTGCGGTAGGTGATTTTGACAAAATCACTCAATACACCGCAGTAGGCGTCGGGGATCAGTACATAGTTCAATACCGCATCTATGGCTTGTCTTTCTTCGAAAGTGACCTCTCGGCCATGATCCCTGACGTATCGGGCCGTTTGCTGGAAAGGTATGGACAAGGCTTCTTTGATGCCATCTTTGGGGAAATTAATTACTCGGGCCAAGCCCCAATTGTAAACTGTAAACATCACCAGGGCGGCAGCTAATGCACAGCATATGGGGCGGAAGTTGTTCTTTAAGTATGTGGCTTGTTTCCGCAAGTTGGGGATAAGTATGGCCAGTAAGCAGAAGACGGTGATGTACATGCCGTTCGATCTGAAAATACAGCATAGAAAAGCAATTGCACATAACATGTAACAGTTATCTTTGTTGGAGGACTTGTTAAAGAACAGTAACCTGGCCAATAAAAAGGTAAAAACTACCACCAAGCAAGAGAAGAGATTGTCTTTTATTACGGAGGTTTGGTAGGAGAAAAATATAGGGGAAAACTGGTAGGTTAGCAACATAAGGCAGCGCCACTGGACGGGGATGCCAAACCTCCTAGCCTCCGGCATGGTGTAGGCTAACATAGCGGAACAGATGAGCATGTGTACCACGGCCATAAAGAACAACCCCAGAGTTAGGGAACCGGTCAGAATTTGACCTATTTCCACCAAAGAGCCCATGAATAGGGTTGAGGCTACTGGCCAATATCTGTAGGCCAGCGGTAGGATGCCGAAATATTCCTCAATTTGATAGTAGGCATCATGCCCTAAACCAGCTGGAAACTTGAAAATATTGTAAGGAATCCAGGCTAGAATAATAGCCAGCCAACTGTACAAGAACAGATTGGCTTCGAAGCGGTCTATCCATCTGGCTAGCACGTATGAAAAATAATCGTTTGGACAGGGCAGTGGACGACCCAATAACCAAGCCATAAATTTTTTGGCAAAAAGTATAAGGTAGCAAGCTATAAAATAGAGTCCCAGCGAATCGGCCGCAACCACTAGCCCTAAAATACAATCGAGATCGTTATCTAAGATAGTGTCTAAATTGTTGTAAATTCTGCCTATTATCAGACCGGCAACGGCTAAAAAGGCAACGGTATAATCGTACCAATGCAGATGCTGGTGGGAAGGAGCATTCCCACCGGGATTGTTCTCGGTGCCCTCGGAAGCCTTGAAGGACATCGAAGGCTTAAGGGAAGCTTGGAATTCGTAGGCGGCGTAAGCGAAGGCCGAGATCATAAAGGCAAAGGTGAATTTGTGTGTGGCGGCAAGACACTGCCACATAGCCCGGAGTTCACTGGCCAGATCTCGATAAACACCGTTGTTGTAAATAACCAATCCGAAATCTGTTTCGTAAAGTGTTACGGCAACGTATAAAAATGAGCCTATCAGCAGATACTTTAGAAGTTCTAAGGGTGAAATCTTATGCGGTTTTTTATCTGCCCTGTCCATTGTCACTTACCATTTGCATTGAAAAAACGTTTTCTAATTATGACAAAAACAAGCTAAAAATCAATACCTGCGGGGCGATCCGTGATTATTCACGCTTTGATTGAGATAGGCAATAAATACCTTGGCTTTTCATTCTGGGCAAAATAAATCTCACACTTTTGGTCTTGCAGGCTTTCACTGGCGCTGCTGTGTTGAGATTAGGGGATAGTATCCTTTTCGTTCCTAGCGTAGCAAAGAATTATGCATCCTTCAATGTCGCAGTCTACGTTGTCGACTCTTTGGTCGGAAAAATGACAGAGCGCGTGCAATATAGATAAAAAAAATGGCCGCCTGCGGTACTGCCCGAGGCGGCTCAGTTTATGGTCAGAAATAGTGACAACTACCAGACGGGTTTTCCACCAGAAATATCTTTAACAGCTTCGTTGAAAGCTCTCTTTTCAGTGTATTCCGTCCCCTTCCACGTAATTGAAGCCAAGGACCTGCACCCTGCAAAAGCTCCCTCTCCAAGAGAAGTGACGCTGTCAGGAATTGCAACTGAAGTCAAGGTTTCGCAACCTTCGAATGCCTTTTTCCCAATGGATTCGAGGTTGTCGGGAAGCTTAACTGATGGCAGCTTTTTGCATTTAGAAAAAGCCTCTTCCTCGATGGAACTGACGCCGCTCGGAATGACGAGGGCTGAATCTAAGGCTTCGCATTCCTTGAATGCCTTCTTTCCGATAGATGTAACATTTTCAGGAATATTGATTTCAGTTAAGGATTTGCACTTAGAAAAAGCTTCTTCCCCTATACTTGTAATAGTGTCGGGGAGGGTGACCGAAGTTAACCAATTACAAGAACAAAGGGCACATGAAGCTACGCCGACGAATTTGTACGCAACTCCGTCCCTTTCAAAGGTTGCGGGAATCACCAACTCGGTTACTTCTTCCTCGTCTCTAAACAGGTGACACTTATGATCATCGGTAATGGTCGCGGTATATCCCAGGTGGGCGAGTTCGGAGTCCTCATCGAAATATATACTGTCCGGTGGTGGTGGCGGATTCAGGGCCAATCCTGTCAGCTCAATCTCTTCATAGACGGGTTCGGGTTCGACACTGGGCTCTTCCGAAGGATCCTCGCTGGGATCTTCCGTGGGATCATCACTTGGTTCCGTCGTGGGTTCACTGGTGGGCTCAGTAGTAGGCTCTGTCGTGGGCTCAACAGTAGGCTCTGCGGTGGGCTCGACGGTGGGTTCACTGGTGGGCTCTGTCGTAGGCTCAACAGTAGGCTCTGCCGTGGGCTCAGCAGTAGGTTCCGCTGTAGGTTCGTCGCTAGGATCGTCACTAGGCTCAACTGTCGGGGGCATTACGGGCAAAGTTACACGACCGCTGTGGCCGCATCCGGCGATGGCCAAAAATAAAAACAGGCTTAGCGCAAGTATCAACGCGCATACGCGCATCCTATTGGCACGCTTTATTCCTCTGTGACACATTTGAAAACCTTTCTGCCTTTGCATAGCAGTATTTTTTAGATTTTTGTACAAACGCGGCGTATTGTAGAACAGTCGGGGAATGGTGTCAAGTATCTTTCGCGAAATTGCTTAGCTACCAGAATTATTAAAATTTAAATCCTTTCATTTGACGCTCCCATTTTTTCGTTGGATGACATCTCCAGCAATTTGGCGCATTAATTCACTCAGTTCCCACTTTATAGCTTCACGGTTTACCTGTATAATCTCGTCAGACGCGGTTATATGCATCTTCAGTTCTTTTGTTGTGGTAAACCAACAGTACCGAGTGGTGGTAGGCCGTGTTTACCTTTGTTTGTACAATTTGCGCAATATATTCTACGTCATCTGCATTAGTTATCAACCATTTTTCTGGTAGGGCAGCTCATGAAAAGGAACAACATGGATAAATTATTGTATATTGGTGTCGTGATAATTTTATGCGGCTTATTATGTGTGGGAGGCAGGGCTGTGTTTGGCAATCAGTCGTCGAGATCTGAGAAAGTTACAGATTTTGAGTTTATAAGGATTCATCTGAGCGGCATGCGTTCACAGTGTGAGTATGAGATTAATAGACGCGGGCCCAAAACTGAAATTTTGCATTATTCGATTCTTTACAGAGGTGGTGAAGAAGTTAAGGAACTTGAAAATAGTGCTTCCTGCGACACCGATGTTGTTTTAAATATTCTCAATGAATACGGTTTTATCAGCTGGGACGGTTTTAAGGGCCCCCATCCCAAGTGGGTTAAGGATGGTACTATGTTCAGGTTAGAAGCTTCTGTCAACGGAGGACGCATTATAAAGGCCAGCGGTTCGGAAAATTTCCCGAAACATTTTAAGGACTTTCTCCAGTGGATGAATAGCACATTGAGATCTAATCCAAGCGAATAAAATTTGAGTGGCCAATGTCATCATGTTAGGGCAACAATTCACTGAAAATGGGTGTGTGGAATGGGTTGGCATTTAGACTGCCTATTAACTTAAAACGGTCCTATGAACTGTAGCTCCCCGGTGGCAAATTTAGAGGAAGTTCTTTTCCTGTAAGCTAATAAACAGGTTGTGGGGTGGGGGTTGCAGTTCTTTAGCTTGGAGCTGCGCGGAAGACTGTGCATGAGAACAGCACGAAAGACAGCACGGAAGTAAGATGGCTTTAAATAATAGTGAAGCAATGGAACGGGTGATCGCCAGGGCTAACGAGCTCTCGCGAGCCTGGAGGCATTTCTATTTAGGCATAGAGCACTGCTTTGTAGCAGCTTGCAAAGCGGATGGCAGTCTGGCGGAAGCTTTGTCCGATGTGGGAGTTACATTAGCCGAACTGGAGGAGGGCATTTTAGAGTTTGTGCCTTCATCCGACGACGAGCCCTTGTGGGATGTTTCGGACAAGCTGCCGGAAACCCCCCGTTATCGCCGTTTGGTAAAGACTATGGTTCCCGAAGAAGCAGAGGCCGTGCAGGCTCTGCGCATAGAGCCCAAGCATTTTGTTACGGCTGCTCTGCGCGAGGGGCGCAGCGTGCCTTGCCGTTTTCTGCA
>OMRK01000129.1 GCA_900313515.1 uncultured bacterium
CCATTAGCGACCAATAGCATGAGTGCGGTACAAGCGGCACAAGCATCGGTAAAAAGTAAACTCTCATAGGGGGTGCAACTTAGCTCAGCTGACACTGCAAGTAAAAAAAGCAGAAGAGCTAAACCCAAGCCTAGCCTCTCAACAGGACGGAAACGCAAACGAGGCCAAGCCAGCCATAAAATGGCGGCCAACCATATTACCAAGCTGACCGCTCCCCAGGTTAGGCTGCTACTTAAACCGCAGTCGGATCCCATGCCCAACAGCCATAAATACTTAGCAAAACCAAAACCACGGATAGGTTCCCCCCTCCAAGGAACCGCACCACAAATCCTAGCTAGCACCACCCAAACAGGAAAGGCCATTGTCAGAAGGACAACAGCCCAGGTTCCATAGGTACTTATTTTGTAAACAAAGTGCTCAATTTTCACAGAATTAGCAGAGTTCGGCCAATTCCATCCGACAACGCTCCACCCGCTGACGCAACACACCCAAAGTAACGGCATGCCCCTCAACCAACAGATAGTAAGAAGAATCGATCTGCTGAACAATGATCGAGGCACCCTTGCCTTCACAGACCCATGTCAGCAAAGTATTCTCTCCACCATGCGTTGCGTTTTCAATAACAACCTGCAGCTTCCGCAACAGGGCCTCGACGCCAACGAAATCGCCCTCACTGGCAGCCAAACGACATCCTCTACCAGTGACTACCATAGCCTTAACACTGCCCTTGATTTTGCACAAGCTGGCCAAAGGATCGGCAAAAGCAGCTTCTCTAGCCAACTCTTCGGCAGTGGGAGGAACGGACTCAACATCGGCCGGCTTCTCCTTGGAGTCAACCGCCTCTAAGCTACCTTCCGCAGGGCCAGAAGCACCAGCCTCGGTCCCTTGCCCTTCTCCAACCTCGGTGGCCTCGGATTGAATCTCGGCAACCCCTGACCCACTATCCGACTCAGCAACCTGCACTGTATCGACCGAAGGCGCTGTCCCGCTCTCAACGGTGGCCTCATCTGTCCCAGTCTCTGTTTTGGCAACTTCTGCTTGCTGACTGCCTTCCTCTGGCTGGATCTCACCCTTCTTTACAATTTCCAAACGAAGCGGAGTTACTTTCCCCGCCACAGGCTCAGCTGCAACTTCATTACCCTCAACGGCTCCATCATCCTTTGAACCAGAAGCAGCCTCCAAATTAACGACATCCGTCTTTTCCGCTTCGTCAGTTACAGCCTCTGATGCCTTAGAATCCTGAGTATCATCTGCTGATTGGTTCCCCTCATGCTTATCCTTACCACGACGGCGCTTGGACTTCTTACCTCGGCGGCCACGACTATCCTCATCGGTTAAGTCTACATCCGGTTCACCATCAACACTTTCAGTTTCACCTTTTTCGGCATCCGCGTCTTTGACAGCGGGTATTGGCTTTACTTCTTCCTCTACAGCGCCAGCCTCTGCGACCTTCTGAGCAGGCTCTGCAGCAGGTTTAACCTGCTCACCCTTTTCAGACGCCCCAAGCTCCTGTTTACCTTCCTCCGAGGTAAAGCCAGGGATATCCACAGCCAAAGCCTCCCAGCCGTTCATTACCTCTAAATCTACATTCATGCGCTCCATGCGCTTTTGGGCTTCACGGGCATAATAAAGCAGAATAGGCTCCGGCTCGCTAGTTCCGGAAGCTGCTGCACTCTCATACTCCTGAACCTCACGTCTGTAAAGATCACGCTCGTTCTGGGCCCTAATAATGCCGTCACTCAACTCCGAACGAGCTGGCACAAAGGCCAAGCGTGCAACCAGATCGTCTGGTGCGGCAACCCGGCCATTAAGAACGTGCAGCAACACGTGTCCACCTATGTTAATGGGATCCAGAGCGAACAAACGGCGCAGCTCATCGTAGGCCTCTGGATAGAGGGCCTGCAAACAGAAGATCTCGGCCAGAGCCAACCTAGCCTCTGCCGACTCCTTCTGCTCCAAAACTTTCTGGAAAGTAACTAGAGCCTCAAAACGCAGATCCCGGCGCAGGCAGTCATGAGCATAGGTAAGCATCAAATCGACATTGTTAGGATCATTATCCAGCAGACGGCGATTCCTCTGAATCTGCCGTTCCAGAGTTGTCATTACTTCCATTTTCGTATCACTGCCTCACTATTCTCACTTCAAATTCAGCAATTTTCAATTTATGCCAAGCCCGCCTGCGACCAAACACTCTGAAAGCCTAAGCTTTTAACGCGGCTTCCATATTTTTCCTATTCTTACGAATCTCCAAGCGTATGCGCCCCAAATTGCTGCCATCACTGACAGTATAGACAGCCAACACCGCTCCATCAGCCAAATTTTCGATTACCAACTGCTTGTCATCGAGTACCACATGGTGGCGCTCCACCTGTCCTACCTCCAGTTCTTCGGCCAAATCCTCCAAACTGGGGATAAATTTGCGCAAATGCGAAAGCATAACCTCTAGCCTCACAGAGGTCTCGAGATCTTCAGCCACGACCTCGCCAGCTTTATCTAAAACAACAACCCCCAAAACTCCATCTAAATGGCGCAACCCCTGCAAAACAGCAGTAAAACCAGACATGCCCTCTCCTCCGCCCGCCCTATCCACAGGCTTACCAAAATTCTTTTATAAAGGACGCACCGAAATACTGTCGCCCTCAACCACTCCGAGCTTTTTCATCATAGCCGGCGGAATACCAGCCCGATCACCGAACTTCGCTCCGGCCTGGCACTTATACTCGTAAAGAGAGCCATCGGGAGTCTCAATTTCCACTGTGAAAGTCGATTTTACATCGGCAATATTCCACTCACGCACAATGTAGTTATCTACCTTCACTACATCACTAGCTCTGAGGAAACCACCGTCAGACTTAACAATCAGAGTCTTGATCTTCTCTAACTCTTCTTCCTTGGCGCTACGCTTGGCCTCAATTTCCTCCAAACGCTCCGCGTAGACACTCATAGTAGCCCCTTCGCTGTCAAACTCGAAATTCAATATGTGATCTACAGCGTCGTAGCCGCTCAAAATCTCACCGTAATTGTAGCAAAAACGATCGCGTAATATTTCCCCATGATCGATAGCCAGGTAGCAGGTTCCCTCGCGCGTAGATAGCTTCATTAAACCGTTGTAGCTACCATCACGGAGCTTCTCCAATATTCTCGGCATATCACGCTGCTTAATGGCATAATCAAGATAAAGAGACTGAAAAGCGAAGAGTCCCATCAAAACATGGACAACGCGCTTGGAGGTGACATAGCTGGAGCACTTTATGGTATCCAGCTTGATGCGATTCATCAAACGCTGCTCCAACTGCAGGTTTATTGCCCCCGTGGCACTGTCTACTTCCAAAACCTGCAAAACGGCTCCGCCGTCGTAAAAAAGATAGGCAGAAGAATTCTCTAAATCCAGCTTAATGTAACCCGTGAAACCGTCGTTAGAAAGATTGGCCTGCATCTCCCGCATATCCTCATTAGAGAGATCCACGTCTTCAATTAAGATATTACCTTTAGGAATATACAACTTAGAGATTCCTCCATTAAAACTAACTACCTAAACCAACAACCGAGAACTTTTTTTAAGAAAACTAACTGCGCTTTATATCCAAAGCCGGGCCGCGGCCGAGCATGACCGCACCCTCTGGAGGTTTACCACCTATGCGCAGCTCCCCACTCCTGCCACTTACGCCCGCCCCCGTACCTTTGTTTGGGGCGCCACCCAAATCCCCAACTCCAGACAAGCTGAGACCTCCGGATTTAGGCCCCCCCAATCCGCCCCCACCAACACCAGACGACTTAGGAGAGGCAAAACTTATGCCGCCAGCCGCGGGTTTGGAAGGAGCAAAACCTATACCACCAGCCGCAGGCTTGGGAGGAGTAGCCAATCCACCAGCACCAGGAGACTTAGGGGAAGCGAAGTTTATGCCGCCAGCCGCGGGCTTAGGAGGAGCAAAGCCTATGCCGCCACCCGACGAACTGGGAGGCTTAGGAGGGGTAAAGCCTATGCCGCCACCCGCGGGCTTAGGAGGAGCAAAACCTATGCCACCACCCGCTGGCTTAGAAGGAGCGGCCAACCCACCAGCCGCAGGCTTGGGAGGAGCAAAGCCTATGCCACCAGCCGCAGGCTTGGGAGGAGCAAAGCCTATGCCACCACCCGCTGGCTTAGAAGGAGCAGCCAATCCACCAGAACCAGACGACTTGGGAGAAGCAAAACCTATATTGCCAGCCGCAGGCTTGGGGGGAGCAAAACCCGAGCCACCCGCAGATTTGGGAGGCACAGGAGGCGCAAAACCTATGCCAGTAGCAGCATCACTCTTGATGCTACTCATAGATATGGTGGCACTTCCATCAAAGGAGAAGCCACCCGCGTCACCACGAGCGATATGCTCTGAACTCTTCTTGGGGGAAATATTTTCGTAAGGCTTTAAAACTTGCTCAGACGACTCTGCCTTAGGAGCCTCCTTTTTAGAACTAGAACCGTAACCGGGAGTATAAGGACCTCCTCTGGTCCTGCTACCAACGCTCTCACTATCCTCGTTACTAGCTTTGTTAAGCAAGGCCTTAAAAGGATCTTCGGTCTCATCCAAAACTATAGGGGCCTCTTTATCAGTATCATCCTTCTTTGGTAATTCTACATCATACGGTTTTTCAGGATCCTCAACAGGAAGCACCCCCCCGTTCCTTCGCAGCTGGATAGCGACCCAAATTTCCCAGATTAAACATATCACAAATATCAGGGCCGACACACCACAGGCTATCTGCAGCACCATGAGATGCTCACCAAGTAAGGAAAGCATGCCCCCACCCTGTGAACCTCCCAACCCCTGAGCCCAAGCCTCGTCGGACAAAAAGCCCAACCACGCAGAAACCAGCCACACCCCAAGCCCTATCCTAGGCCACGCCTGCTGCCGATACGGAACAATGGAGTCTGTCATATATCCCTCCTATCCCTCTCCATTATCATCGAAGTAATAGAAAGAGTCACCTCCGTAGCCTTCATCGCCGCCTGCGGCCTCGTCTCCAACCTTTTCAAACAATTTTTCCAAACGTTCCGAGACATCACGGAACTTGATATCTACAGCATAGCACTCCTGATAGGCGGAAATGGCATCATCATAACGGCCTTCCGCCTCCAAAACTGAAGCCAGATTGTAGCGCAGATCCAGCAATTCTTCATCACTGAATCCAGGCTGATCCATTACCCTCTGCAACTGCTTGATAGCTAAATCACGATATCCCTTATCTTGGAAAGTTAATGACAGATTGTTAACGGCAGTCAGCACCTTGGCTGGATCGCTGATAGCTTTATTAAATTCGTCTATAGCCTCTTCCAAGAAGCCCAGCTGTCGGAAGAACTCACCCATCTTTATGTGATAGGCAGCATCGTTAGGCTGGAACTCCAAGGCTCGGCCGTATTCCTCGGTAATCTTGCCAACCAAACCTTTGGCAAAAATCTTGCTGGCTAATCCAGCAGCCTCTTCCAAACGTCCATCTAAAGCGTAAATTACCGATACACGGGAAAGAGACTGCGGGCGCTCCGGCTCCAAGCGCAGAGCTTCCTTGTAAATGGGACATGACTCATTGCGATAACCGCGCTCGAACATCATATCAGCAATGCGCTCAATAACCTCAGGTGACTGATTGGAATAATCGCGCAATTCGTCAAAGACAGGGCGAGCCACGTCTAAGCCGCGGTAATCCATGAGCAAACTAACCAACTTAAAGGCCAACTCTATGCCCTTGGAAACCATATTGTGGCTTATGGCTAAGTCTACGCCCCTACGATAGTAAGAAATACCTTGCTCCGTTTCACCTATGCTCAAATCGGTATCAGCAATAAATACAATAATATTTAAAGCCTCATCCCACTCTTCCAGGCGCTCCATCACCGAAGCTAAGCGATCCTTGATCAGCAGAGCCAAATCGGTGCGCTGCTGATCGGCGAAACGCCTCTCCAGTGCCTTCAA
>OMRK01000050.1 GCA_900313515.1 uncultured bacterium
CCTACAAACCAGTGGCAGGATCTACCTGCTTGTAACCGGGAGTAGGTGCCACATTCAGGACGGGCAGAATTTTACTGGTAACATTTTTAAAGGTAGGACCTGCCACCAGGCCGCCATAATAGACAGGCCACGGTTCCTCGATCTTGATCACTACCACTATTTCAGGTTTATCAACAGGAGCTAATCCCAAAAATCCAGCAACGTATTTTCCCTCAGCGTAACCGCCTCGGCCCGGGACTTGGGCAGTACCAGTCTTACCACCTACCCGATAGCCGGGCACTCTGGCCCGCTTGCCTGTGCCATAGCTGACCACACCGGCTAAGATCTCGCGCATATCTTTGGCACCCTCCTTACTGAGGGGCTTCCCCAATACCTCTGGCTTGGTTTTAGTCCTGCTCTTACCGTCTGCAGATACAATTTCCTTAACTAAATGAGGCCTCAAGCGCACACCATCATTAGCCACCGCTTGCAGTGCAGAGGCCAATTGTACTGGTGTAACAGCTACACCTTGGCCAAAAGAAATGGTCACCAGCCTCGACTTGGGCCAGTCGTGCCAATCGGCCAACATTCCTTCGGACTCACCAACAAATTCCAGCCCTGTAGCTTTGCCAATTCCAAAAGACTCCAATCCTTTTCCAACCTTCTCCCTGCCAAGTTCCAAGGCACAAGAGGCAGTTCCAGTGTTGAAAGAATAGGCCATAATATCGGCTATAGTTTCCGATCCTTTAGAATAAAGACCGTCATCAGCATTATTGATAGGCCAACCATCTACGTAAAGCTGACCAGGGCAGTAGAACATAGACTTGGCAGTGTAGCCATTACTCAAAGCGACTCCAGCCAGGAGAACTTTAAAGATGGAGCCAGGCTCGTAAAAATCGGTAATAGCCCTGTTGCGGCGCACTTCTAGAGAAAATTTGTCATACTCAGCAGGAGCAAAATCGGGATAAGTAGCCATTGCCAAGATATCCGCACTGTGAGCATCCATAACCACAATGCTCCCACCCTTGGCTTTAAAACTCTTGACCGCTTTCTCCAGCTCTCTCTCGACTATGTATTGAACGCGCTCATCAATGGTCAAAACGACATTGCTACCGTTGATGACACTTTGTTTTTTCTCGGTGATCTGCCCCAACACAGGAACATCCGGGATTGTATTCCCGTAAGCATCTACGGGCGCATCAATCTTTTCACGTGAGGGAGACAGCTCCTTATCGAAAGCAGCTTCGATCCCCTCCAACCCATTCTCTTGATCGCCCACAACTCCGAGCACATGCGAGGCCAAACGGCCCTTGGGGTAATAGCGCTGACCGGAGCTTTCTCGAACAATCTCAATACCACTCTCGAAGTCGCTACCCAGACTGATCTTTCCACTATCGTCTACTTCCGACCCTTTCTTGGCCTCTTCGGCTTCGCGACAATATCGATTCCTCATCCGCTCCACAGCATCGCACATCTCATTGGGAGCCTTGTACTGCAAAACAACGAAACTGTCATCCGAACTTAGGATGGCGAAAAGCTTACTCTCCTCCATTTTTATAACAGGAGCAAGCAAATGAGCGACACGTTCAGGATTCTTTATTCTCCAGGGATGGCAATTTATAGAGCGGCGCTCAGCGCTGGTGGCCAAAGTCTGGTAATGGCGATCCAAAATATCGCCACGAACACCGACAGACTCCCCCACACCAGCCTTTATATTCATTTGAGTGTCTTTTGCTTCCCGACGATAGAACTCGGTACTAACGCACTGAAGCCAAGCCTGCCTAGCTGTCACCACCACGAACAGAAGGACAACAAAGACAAAAAAACCGAGCACACGCCCTCTAAACATTACACCCCAGTTTTTTACTTCCACTGCCGAGAACTCCTCATGCAAGCTATCCTCTCGAGTGCCCCAACCGGACAGACCTAAAGACCGCCAACAGCGCGCGGCCTAACCCTACCACATCAAATCTTCATATCCAAATCTGAAAAAAAACAGGGCCGACAACCACCTAGCAGCTCCCCGTTAAACCAGCAAACCTACACAAGAAACGTCTCTCTATGCTGGCCAACCACAATACCGCCCCACTGCAGCCTCAAACGCACACCGCAAAAAAAAAGCGCCCACCGCAAAGGCAACAACTGCCCGCTTGGCGCTTCAAAATTAACTTACTTATTCTTACTCTGTACTCCTGAGTAAGCCACACGCTCACCGTCAGATGAGCGGGTTGCCACTTTAACAACCTGCCGCTCAACCGGGTAGATCATCCCCAGCGTTCTGGCTTCCTTTTCGACTCTCTCTAGGGACGACAGCTGCTCAACCTGCAACTCCAATTCAACCTTCTTCTTATTCAGAGAAGCCAGCTCGCTCTGCCGACGATTTAGCTCATACTGAATCTCAGTCAGACCAGCGTACTGCAGAGCCACCACAAACATTGAAGCTAACAATATACAAACAACCGCAGCACACCACGCCTTAGGTATGGCCGCCAGCCTAGGCAACTCTGACTTAGCCTTAGCAGGGATCCTGACCAAAACTTCTTTGGAGAGCACAGTTCTACGCTTCAGCTGCCTGGCCCACAACGGCAACTTAGGACTTTCTTTAGGACAAGTACCATACTGATACATTTTTTATGCGCCCTCCGCAGAAAAAAAAACTACACTCTCTTCCCCCCCCTTCGGTCGTTCACATACTCAGCTTTACGTACTACCACCCAAGCCGAGAGCTCAACCATTACAAAATAATAAACACAAACCACACCCGGTCGCACGGCAACGGCCGCCCAACCTACATTTGCGATAGAACAGCCTAGGCAACATTTCCCCAAGCACACCGGGCCGCCTTACCTTATAAACGCTCAGCAGCCCGCAATTTAGCAGAACGAGAACGAGGATTCCGTTCCAGCTCTGCAGGAGTAGGAGTCAGAGGATGACGCGTCAACTCCTTGAGCACAGCCCTAGCGCCACAAGTGCACACAGGCGATCGAGGAGGACACGTACAACGCCCCAGGCGGGATTTAAAAGCCTGCTTTACTATGCGGTCCTCGAGCGAGTGGTAACTGATCACAACCAAACGCCCGCCTCGCTTCAACAAAGACAAGGCTCCAGCTAAACCGGCCTCCAAGGCCGCCAACTCCCCGTTGACAGCTATGCGCAGAGCCTGGAAAGTTCTAGTGGCTGGGTGTATAACCTTAGTAGCTCCACCGCGCCTCTTGCCTACTTCCCTGCCCCGCACAGGAACTACCGCTTCAACCAAACTGGCTAGTTGACACGTCCTGGTGATGGGATTGAGTTCTCGCTCGCGCACAATAGCCCTGGCGATCCTACTGGCGAATCTTTCCTCGCCATAATCTCGCAGAACCCGTTCCAGCTCCATCTCTGAGAGATTTCTCACTAGCCAGGCCGCATCCGGCACGTCCGCAGAGGCGTTCATACGCATGTCAAGCGGAGCGTCATTTCTAAAAGAGAACCCCCGTTCAGCCGCGTCCAGCTGATGTGAGGACACCCCTAAATCCATGAGCACCCCATCCACGCCACCGCTAACACCTGCCTCGGCCAGCAGAGCTACGATATCCGCAAAATTTCCTCTGATAGCAGAAAAAACCACATGTCCAGCGGACAAGCCGCTGATTTTTACAGCTTCACGAGCCTCTGCTAACGCCTCTGGATCCTGATCTATCGAAAAAAGGCTACCAGCTCCCAGGTAACTAAGCCGCTCTAGAATAGCCAGCGTATGCCCACCACCCCCCAGGGTAGCGTCGACATACACCCCACCCTTCTCCACGGACAAGAACCCCAAAGCCTCGTCTAAGAGAACCGGAACATGGTAACAGCTCACTACCGGCTACCTCTTGGAACGTCCCCCAGACTCCGCAGGGGTGTTCTTCCCGGACGCAGCAGTTTTAAACCTTATGGTGGTAAACTTGCCTGCACCTGCAGCACTCACAGCCGCTCCTGCCTCGCTGACCCGAGACCACGAGCCAACCAAACTCAACTGAGCGCGTATCGGATAGGCAGAGCCCATAACCTTATAGTTATAGTCCATATTTTGCAAAGACACGAGCCTCCAGATCTTCCATAGCGGCCTGCTTTTCGAACTCATTCCAGACTGACGGTTCCCAAACCTTAAGCCTGTCATTGGCTCCCGTCATAACAACTTCCGAGCCACCTATCCCCGCGAACGAACGCATCTCCGCGGGTAAAAGCATCCTACCCTGCTTATCGACGCTCACCTCGACGGCACTAGCAGATTCCAGCGTCACCAACCGCTGTACATCCTCATCCAGTGCCGACAAAGCGGCCAACTTACCAAGAAAGGCTTCCCAAACAGCCAGTGGAAGCACCTCCACACACTTTTGGCGACGGTTCTTGCGCAGGATCGCGCGCCCACTCAAGCCACCCCGGAAGGCAGCAACAATAACCACACGACTCTTATCGTCGACGCAAAGCGAATACTTCCCGCTAAACCTCTGAAGCTTTATCGCACTGTCACAGCCACCATGTTCCACGAGCGCACCACTTTGTTCCACCTCGCTCCCCATCTTAAACCACTTGTACTATCTTAGTCAACTACAGAAGGGGCTTATTCAGAAAAAAAAATCAAAAAATTCTTAAATATCCAGATCCACAAATTTAGTGTCACAAGAAATTAAAGCACAATATATAGAAGTACAACAAGGCCATTAAAGCAAGATAAAAAAGTAATAATAATAAAAAAAATACACGTTTCTACACGATATTAATTTTTGTTTATTACAAAATAAATATATTTTTATACAAGAAAAAAATGTAGCTTAAGCTCCCGGTAAAATTTCTAAAAATTAACATTTTGGAAAGCTAAAATGAAACTGGGAACTTTCGTTCCACACTTTCAGAAAAACAACTACAAAACTAAAAGACTGAACTATAGGTTACCCTAACGTACGAAGGTTCCGCTCAAAGTTCAATATACTTCACTTATGGTTTCCTACGTTTGTTTTACCAACAGTTTCGCTCCTTTCTAACATTGGCAAAACAGGAAGCCACAAGAAGAGGCAGAAGGTCGCCGCAGGTGGTTTGTCGCGCTCGCGCCAGTTTACAACTTTAGCTGTCGGCGACAACAGAAGTCCACAGGCTGCTGTGACCAGAGTCCTTACGCCTTTTGGTGAATTTCTGGACATGCAGTCTCAGCAGGGAATAGGTAAAACAAAGTTTTGAAACGTTATGTAATAGTCGGTGGCGGTGCTGCCGGCTTGACTTTGGCTTATTATTTGTGCAAAGCGGGGATGCCGGTCACTGTTGTCGAGCGTGAGGCAGAGGTTGGTGGCTTGTCGCGTAGCTTCCACTACGGAGACTGGTGCTTCGACATCGGTCCGCACCGATTTTTTTCCCAGAATCCTCAGGTAAACCGCTTCCTGCGCGAAATTCACGGCGATCAGTTTGCGGTAATTCCTCGCTTCTCCCTAGTTTATTTTATGGGGCACTACCATGACTGGCCCCTACGTTTAGAAACTATATTCAAACTGCCGTTTCGAGTAGCTTGCAGTGCCGGTATCGATATGTTGTTTAAAACGAAGCGTAGTGGCGGAGACGATGCTTCTTTCGAGACCTACGTATTACGCCGTTACGGGCGCACTCTCTACAACACTTTCTTTAAAGAATATACGGAAAAGTTCGTAGGCATACCGGCTGCTACCATACACCGAAACTGGGCTCAAGCCGGCATAGAGCGAGCGACAATAGATAACACTGCCAGCACAGCTTCTCTGTTTGATATATTCAAACTTATGCTGTTGCCCAAAAAAGCAGAGCTAAATTTCCTCTATCCTTTGAAGGGTGGTATCTGCGCGTTCTGGGAGAATTGTCGAAATAAGATCGAGGCCTTGGGCGGAGAAATATTGACGAACTGTGAGGTTTCTGACATAAAACTGGGACAAGATTCTCACGGCCATCCGGTAGTAGAGGCTGTAGATACAACCCGTGGTCCCCTGGAATGTCAGGAACTGGCTTGGGGCGCTTCCATAAACACCTTAGCTAACCAGCTCGAACTTTCCCCAACTACTCTGGACTACCGTGCCCAAATAATCTGCAACATTGAACTCAGCCGCCCTCCCTTGCAAAATTCTCAGTGGTGCTATTACGGCGCCAAAGATCTGCTCTTCTCCAGAACATCCAACCCGGCCAACTTTTCCTCTAACAGCGTGCCGTCAGGCAAAGGAGCCTTGTGTGTAGAGTTAACCTGCCAATACCAGGATGCTCTATGGGACGATCCTCAAAAAATGCAGCCCCGCTTACTCAAAGAGCTTAAGGAAGTAGGAGCTATAGACGAGGGATGTGAAGTAGAGAACTGTCACATGGAAAAGATCAGAGAGGCCTATCCTATCTACTCCCTGGATTATATCGATCGTCTAAATAAGTTTATCGGCGAGTGTGATAGATTCGATAACTTGTCCTTGTTGGGAAGAACTGGTCGCTTTTGGTACAACAATCTTGATCACTCAATAGAGAATTCTCTAAGTACAACTTTGGAGTATCTTAAAAAGAGTGGTAACAACTCTGCCCAGGCGCAAGCTGTGTTGCACGAGCTTGAGCAAATTCCGGAAAGTTCTCAAAGTAGCAGTTAGATGAAACTGTTCTGCAAGAACGGTCACGAAAGAGTGAAGGGGTAAAGTGAGATGGCTAAAAATTCTTCTGTACCTATCAAGGGGTTGCCTATTCCCAGGTTTACTTTGTCGCTAGGTTTCAGCGATCTGCAGTGGGTCGCCGGAGAAATTAGTGGCTCTCGTGAGAATGAAATAGATAGATTTGAGGAAAAGTTTGCTACACATCTGGGAGTGCACAAGGCCATTTTCACCACAAAAGCCAGAGCAGCCTTGATGTTGATTCTGCAGAGTCTAAATCTACCCAAGCACTCAAAGGTTATCATACCTGCCTGGACTCACTACTCCGTCCCAGCCACGATTATAGCAGCCGGGCTGCAACCCTATCTTGTGGATGTACGTAAGAGTACCTGGGTTATGGGGCCGGAGACCATCACCGAAGAGGACTGGAGAGATGCTTCCGCCATAATCATAACCCATATGTACGGTTGCCCAGCCCCGGTGGAAGACTTAATCAAAACGGCCAAAAGGAAGCGGGTTGTGGTCATTGAGGATTGCACCCAGAGCTTCGGCGCCTCGGTAAATGGCAAAAAGGTCGGTTCGTTTGGAGACGCAGCCATATTTTCTTTCGATCTGACCTCAAATTTCACCACTCTTGGTGGCGGTATGGCCGTCTTCCAAAATCAGGAGTTAGCCGATCTAGCTGCCAAGAATATGGAAGGTGCCGTTATAAGTCCAAGCACCGAGATCTACCCCACTCTTGTGAAAGCGGCCGCCATCTGTGTGGCAACCAACACTTTTGGGTTCCTACTGGGGATCTATCCCTTCCTTAGCTTGGGCTGGTCGTTTTTAAAAAAGGACACCCTGCACGGTTTCCTGCAAGAATCCATACAGTTGGATATCCCTGATCTAGGACTTAAGCCCTCACCAGTTCAGGCAGCTCTGGGTCGGCGTCTCCTAGAATGGGCCGAAAGCCAGAATGAAATTCGCGCACATAATGGTAAGACTCTGATAGATTTGTTCAAGAAAGCCTCTATACCGGATTTGCTGTTACCGGAGTGTCCCGATTACGGGGAGTCCGTATTCACTTCGTTTGCAGTATGTCACGACCAAAATGAAGCCATATGTAGACAGTTATCCAGCCGAAGCATCGACACTTCACCAGGTTACATAAGTCCTGTCCAACAGATATCTCTGTTGCAAGATCGCGTCCAGTACATTGGAACGCTGCCCAACTCTACCTACATATCTAAAAACCAAATTCACCTACCCGTCTACCCCCGACTGAAAGATAAGGATTTGGCCCGCATAGTTACGGCCTTTGAACAGGCGACCGAAACTGTGCTCAATGGGGGGGTACCTCCCCAGCATTCCGTAACTTCTACTCCTCAGAAAATAGAGGATTTGATAGACAACAACGCCAGTCAGCAGTCTCAACTTACAAGCACTGAAGTGGACATGGATGGTGGACAATTCCCGCCCCTGCGCGCTCCCTCTCCAATGTTGAAAAGCAATTCAGGCGCACCGGAGCACGCTCCTGAGAACTTAAATCACAGTCGATCCTCCGTTGCCTCAACTACAGCAACTCCTTCATATCACCAACCTTCTCAGGCTGGCGGTAATGCGCTCAACTTAACCAAGTCACCGATACTGCCAATAAGTAGCCCGGCGGGCGATTACAGTTCCCCAAGCGGCGCAGCGGAATCGTTCGGTCACAAGGCTGGTGCAGATGTTTCCACTGCTTTCAGCGCTCCCGCTCCCAATACTGCCCACTCTACGTTTTCACCCGTCAGTACAGGAACAGCTAGTTCGGAGCCTCTCCAGCAACGCAATGCCGTTCCCTTCCCACCCAGCGCTCCTCCAGTTGTGTCAAATTCACCTCACTCTGTTGTTCCACCCGTTCAACAGCCCATCGGCGCTAGGTTAGCTTTCCCACGCCCAGGCTCAAGTTCAGAACACACTGGTTTCAACCAACCATCAGTGCCCGCTGCAAACGGTAGAATTAATGCTCCCCAACAGAGGCAGATTCTTCCAGGAGCACGACCTGGAGGGTTTGTACCGATATCTGGAATTCCAGGGCGACCGACGTTTCCTCAGCAGCCTATCCGCCAACCAATGGCAGGACAGGCTCCCGGTCCCACATCTACCCCCCATTTGGAGATTGGCAAACGTTCACCTGGAACGGGAGTGACCCCACCTCCCGACCTTCAAGGTCCCCCAAAAGACTAAGCTAGAGTTCGTAGTCACCCGCTCAACTGAGCTGTAAAGTAGTCGGGTGGGTGCTTCTGTGCTCTTTGCTGTTTTGCTGTGTGTTTGTCCTTGACCACTTCCCCAAACCGTTTTATAATCTCCGTGTAAATTGGGATAGAGGCTACGGCTTCCCCTGGCACTGGTTTCCAAGGCTCGAATTCCGGTTGACGCAGTTTTATTTTGGAGGGAATCAGTTGTTTTCTGACAGAACTTTGACATGTTGCGATTGTGGCAACGAATTTACTTTTACCGTCGGTGAGCAGGAATTTTACAGTTCCAAAGGCTTTTCCAAAGATCCCCGCCGTTGCCCGGAGTGTCGCCGTGCACGCAAGCATGATCGTGAAAATGGCGAGAGCGGTCGTCCCAACGGTGCTCGTGAAATGTTCGAAGTGGTATGTGCCGACTGTGGCCAGACTGCTAAGGTTCCGTTCCGTCCGCGCGGTGATAAGCCGGTCTACTGCGCTGAGTGCTTCAAGAATCATGGTGGTGGGCATAAGTAATTAACCAGCGTGCGGCTTTTTGGCAGCGCTGGTCGATAATTGAGCAAACCAGGCTATATGGGATATCCTGGTTGCGCAATGTGGAAGAGCCGTTTCGCCTTGCATTCAAGGAGGAAGGGCTTTTTTGTTGGATCATCTACCAGGTTCCACTAATCTTGGCCCAATGGTCCCCATCTAGACAAGAGCAACAGAGTAAATGGTTGAATACAATACGAAACTTATAGAAACGGCTGTCAGAGAACTGGAACGCGGTGGCATGGTGGCTTTTCCCACTGAGACAGTTTATGGTTTGGGAGCCGATGCCGCCAATGCAGAGGCTATAGGCAGAGTATATGCTTTGAAAGGCAGGCCTGCCGATCATCCTTCCATAGTCCACCTGGACAGTCTGGATAAGCTTGAATGTTGGGCCGCCAACATACCACAAGCAGCTTGGAGACTGGCTGAACATTTCTGGCCAGGCCCTATGACCCTAATCTTACCTAAGCAACCCCAGGTTCTTCCACAAGTTACCGGCGGTCAAGACAGCGTTGGCCTGCGCATACCGGCCCATCCCTTGACCCGCAGGCTGATTGCCGAGTTTGGGCGAGGCATTATAGGTCCTTCCGCCAACCGCTTCAGCCACGTCAGCCCCACTACTGCTCAGCACGTGCGCAGTGATTTTGGAGATTCAATACCCTGCATTTTAGACGGTGGCCCTTGCCAAGTAGGTGTCGAATCCACAATTATAGATTTTTCCCACCCCCAACCGGTGATCGTACGCCCCGGAATGCTTAGTGCTTCCGCTATAAGCCAATTGGCCGGCTTCCCCATAAAGTACGGCCAAGGTAGCCGAGCCCCAGGTACCTTAAAAAAGCATTACTCTCCCCATTCGCCGGCTCGACTGGTGACAGAGGCCCATCTCAATGAAGTTTTAGAAGGTTACCCAGGACAGGTGGTACTGTTAGCACAAACCCTAAAGGTATCAACTGTTGAACGTCTGCGCGTCTTACCTATGCCACAACAAGCGCAAGCCTATGCCCACGAACTTTACGGAATGTTGCGTTACGCCGATAGCCTAAACCCAACAATCATACTTATCGAGGAACCACCGCAGGATGAAGCCTGGGCCGCAGTTCATGACCGCTTGAAGCGTTCTGCAGCCCAGTAGCAGTTGCCCTTTCGGCCCACTCACCCCGCTAGGCCGCAAAGCTCATAATCTACCTGCACCCGTGCCTCCCGCGCTCGATTTCTAATTACGAATTAAGCATTAAGCATTACGAATTATCAATTGCTAATTGCTCATTGCTAATTGCTAATTGCTCATTGCTAATTGCTCATTGCTCCCCCCACCCTTTAGAGCCCGGCATATAAGGCACGTCTGGCGAAGGTGCTTTCCACTGTTTTGTCGTACTGTTTGGGATATGCGCATTATCACAGCTTTTAAGGCCTTTTTTAAAGCCCTGTTCAATGGTGAATTTGCTGAGAGGTTGGCCAAGTTTATGGAAGGTCAATCCGAGCCATCCTCGGTGCAGGCAGGCCTGTCAGCCTTTGAGCCGGGTACGGTAGGGGTTTTGGCTCTGTTGCAGCGCGAGGGCCGTTTTATCGATTTCCTGCAGGAAGATTTAGAAGGTGCTCCCGATGCCCAAGTCGGCGCAGTAGTAAAGTCTACGGTGTATAAAGGATGCCGCAAGGCTTTGCGTGACTATTTAAAAATAGTGCCGATCTGTTCTGAAGATGAAGGGCGGGAAATCACCATAGAGAAAGGCTTTGAACCGGTCGACATACGCTTGGTGGGCAAAGTAGAGGGCGATCCGCCCTTTAAAGGTGTGCTCCGTCACAAGGGCTGGCGTTTAACCCAGGCCCATTTGCCCGGTGAGGATCAGGAAAACGTTTCCGATGTGATCTGTCCAGCCGAAGTCGAGTTGTAAGCCTGGAAAAGGGTTCGACGCTGATAATTTAAGATAACTGGTGATCACTCGGTCGTTCCAGCAGGCCTTAGGCGCAATAGTCTTGCCTTTCTGAGAGTCACCCCTTCAAGTTGTCGGACATTTCTGGAGCTTCTAGGCAGCTTGAACCTCTAGGATGTTACAGAGCGGACTAGAAGGAATGGTGTAAAAAGTTAACAGAATACACCGAGTGAGGAAGAGGCTTTTTACGCATGGTTATAGGTATAGATTTAGGAACAACCAATTGTGCCCTGGCTTGGTCAGAGGATAGCAGTGAAGCTAAGCAAGACCTTCTGCCCGGTCAGGCCCCGGACATCAATTGCTTTGCCGTTCCTCAGCTCACTTATCCAGCCACAGTGGAACCACGTAGCACCTTGCCTTCCTTCGTTTATCTGCCAGGCTCTCATGAGTTACCCCCACACAGTCTGGAGCTACCCTGGGATAAGCAGAATGGGTTTATAGTGGGATACATGGCCCGCGAGCAAGGTGCCAAAGTTCCCCACCGCGTGGTTTCTTCAGCTAAATCTTGGCTTTCAAATGAGCAGATCGATGCTGACTCTCCCATTCTCCCCTGGAATTCTCCGGATGAGGTAGAGCACATATCTCCAGTGGAGGCCTCGGCACGTTATTTAAGTTACCTGCGCCAAGCCTGGGATTTTGAGCACCCAGATCAGCCATTGGCCGACCAAGATGTCGTTCTCACTGTCCCGGCCTCTTTCGATACCGTGGCCCGCGAATTTACAGTAAAAGCAGCCAGCCGAGCAGGAATCAACAAGCTTACCCTTTTAGAGGAGCCGCAAGCAGCTTTCTATGCTTGGTTAAACAATGCCGATGCCGACTGGCGTTCGCAGGTAACCGATGGCGATAAGATTTTGGTCTGCGATGTAGGTGGCGGCACAACCGACTTCAGTTTAATCACTGTAACAAATAAAGATGGTGATCTCAACTTGGAGCGCTCGGCCGTTGGCGATCATATCCTGTTGGGCGGAGACAACATGGATCTCACCTTAGCCGTCTTTGTGCAACAGAAACTCAGAAAAGAGCGCGGTATTAAGCTCGATGCCTGGCAAATGCAGGTACTCACCCATGCCTGCCGCACAGTCAAGGAGCAGCTTCTGCAGGAGTACGCTGAAGACGAATGGAGCGTTACTGTTCCGGGACGTGGCAGTAGCCTGATAGCTTCCTCTATTACCGAAACTTTATCGCGCTTAGATGTGGAAAAGCTCGTATTAGAAGGCTTCTTCCCCAAATGTTCCATAGAGGATCAAACCACACGTTCCCGACAGAGCGGTCTGCGCGAGCTAGGCCTTTCCTTCGAGTCCAACCCAGCTATTACCAAGCACTTAGCTCGCTTCTTAGCACTTCACAAGCCGGATGATGGTTCTCTGCCCTTCTTTGCGCCCACAGCTGTGCTCTTCAATGGCGGTGTTTTAAAGTCTCCCCTGTTGCGTCAGCGCCTTGTGGAAACTTTGAACAGTTGGCTAGCCGAAGCTGGTGCCCCCCCTGTCAAGGAGCTGAGCGGCGCCGACTACGATTTGGCCGTAGCTCGCGGTGCGGTGCGCTGTGGTTTAGCCAAAAATGGATTTGGCATCCGCATCAAGGGAGGTACGAACCGTTCCTACTATATCGGCCTTCTCTCCTCACAGCCGGCCGTACCTGGAATGCCTGCTCCCATCAAAGCTCTGTGCGTGGCTCCTTTCGGTATGGAGGAAGAGTCTCGCAATTCCATCCCCAGCCGCAGTTTCGGCTTAGTTGTGGGCGAGCCAGTTGAGTTCCGTTTCTTTGCCTCAACTTCAAGGCAACAAGATTCCATCGGCAGCATTATAGAGGATTGGGAGGAAGACTTGGAGGAACTTCCCGCCCTTCAGCTCACTCTGCCCGCGGATAGTGGTGAAGCTGGCAAGGTTATTCCGGTTACTTTAGAATCTTATGTCACCGAGGTAGGCACACTGGAGGTGTGGTGTTGCCAAGATTCGCAACCCAAGTGGCGTCTGGAATTTGAGGTGCGTGAAAAAAGTTAAAAAGCAAAACAGCAGAGGGCTGTAAAAAATAGATTTTATGAAACAAAGTGTTTCTGAATGAAGCGGTTCCGTTCCCTTATGAGCGGATAGAAGGAGACATATCTATGATCCCTATTTTAGAACTTCGTACTCAGTACTCCCAGATTCAAGAAGAACTGGAAGAGGCCGTGTTAAGGGTGTTGCGCTCCACCTCCTACATACTTGGCTCTGAGGTCAAGTCATTCGAGGAAGAGTTCGCAGCCTGGAACGGAGTCAAGTACGGCATTGGTGTTGGCAACGGTACCGATGCTATCCAGCTGGCAGTGCGTGCTTTGGAGCTTGCACCTGAAGACGAAGTTATCGTCCCTTCTTTTACCTTTGTCGCCTCGGCGGGCGCAGTCGCCTTGGCTGGTTCTAAGGTCGTTTTTGCGGATGTAGATCCCGTCACTTTTACCTTAGATCCCGACAGCTTAGAAAAAGCTATCACTCCCAGAACCAAAGCGGTTGTGGCTGTCCATCTTTATGGCCATGCCGCCGATATGGACAGGATTGCAGCTATATGCCGTGAGCACAAGCTGTTTTTGATTGAAGACTGCGCTCAGGCTTCTGGAGCCCAAATTGGCGAAAAGAAGGTTGGCGGATTCGGAGATATGAGCTGTTATTCTTTCTTCCCCAGCAAAAATCTGGGCGGGATCGGTGACGGCGGAATTGTCTTAACCAACAATGAGAAGTACGACGAATCAATCAGAATGTTACGCGGCCACGGTAGCAAGGTCCGCTACTACCACGAAATTTTGGGAACCAACAGCCGTTTGGATGAAATTCAAGCTGCGGCGCTTAGAGTTAAGTTGAAGCATGTCGATGAGTGGAACACTAAACGCCGGGCAGTAGCCCAGGCCTATGGCGAGGCTCTTAAGGGTACGCCAGTTACCATTCCTACCGAACGGGAAGGCTTCCGTCATGTTTTCCACCAGTACACCATCCGAACTCCCAAACGCGATCAGTTGTTCGAGTACATGCGGGCTAACGGTGTAGGTCCAGCCATTTATTACCCCGTTTGCTTGCATCTGCAGAAGACTTTTGCCAATAGCGGCTTTAAAAAGGGCGATCTGCCTGTTTGCGAGCAGCTTCAAGAAGAGGTTATGTCCTTGCCGATGTTCCCCGAGTTAGCTCACGAACAGGTAATGACTGTCGCCAATGTCATTAAGGGTTTCTTTAACGAAAAGGGAGAGTAATAGTCAGCAAGATCGATGTTTCCTTGGTTTCGTAAACGCATAATTAATCCTGCGGTGCCCTTCAGTCTGGAAAACCAGGTAGAGCTGAGTTATGAGAATTCCTTGGAGTACCGGCTAGAGGGCAAGTATCTGTATGGTCAATTTGCTGGCTACCCAGCCGTAGATGAGGCTCGCGGGTTTGCTATGCGTGAACAGCCGGATTTGGCTGCAGAAGCCCTCTTCGAGCATTTCCGAGACCGCCGCTCTCCGGTTCTTTTCCTGCATAACTCCGAAATGGCACTGGTCAGAGCACGCCTAGCTTCGTTCCCCTATGTGAGCCGTTCTCTTTTGGAGCCCAGCTCCATGGCTTTGAGACATGTTTTCCCGATCTACGGCACCGACAAGTTCCACACCTTTGGACGAAGCATCGACTGGCTCTATAATTTCCGCGACGACAGTTGGCCCCGCATTCCGGTTAGGGAACTGCGCGAGTTATTGTCCGAGGGGAATGTCGATATGCTGAAAGAGTCTGCCTTACGCGACGCGCCTCCCTTAGAACCGACCTGGCACCTAAATGCTCATTTTCACTTAACCATGCTGGCCAAGGCCTTTTGGATCAGCGGCAACGATAACTTCGCCTCTGAGGCACTTATACAGATGACGGAGTGGGGGCAGGGCAATCCTATCTGGATCAGCGTAAATTGGCTCAACTTTAGCAATGTAGCTATTCGCCTTATGAATTGGATGCTCACACTTAATATGTGCATGGGCAGCAAGTTTTTCACGCCGGAAATCTTCGTCAAGATCATGAAGGTGCTCATACTACATGGAGCGGTGTTGGCCTGGCACCTGAGAAACGATTCAACCCTGTCCCTGGAAGCCGTAAGCTGTCTTTATATGTTTTCTGCCAATTTCCCAGAATTGAAACTGTCTCGGTTGTGGCATAAATTGGCAGAATCTAAGTTTCCGACCGTAATTAACCGCGAATTTGGAGCTAGTGGCTTCCACGTAAGTGGTTCTCTGAGCGGTCACTGCGCTGCGCTGGAATGGATCTTGTTGCCACTGGTGCAGCATATTCATAATCACAGCACTCCTCCAAGTTTTTTGGAAGATGCTTGCCGATCGTCGTTAGATGCCACGCAGGCAATTTGCGGTACCTCAAGAGTAGTCCCCGATCTCGGGTTAAGTCATGTTCCTGGATTTTTGGGTCAGCAGTTCTCTCTCTCCGACTACACACGCAATTTGCTCTGCTTAGGCGCTTTAGCTATGCAGCATAGCGAATGGAGCTATGGGGTAAGTACCATGCCTGGTGAGCTCATCTGGTGGTTAGGGCCAGAGGCTCAATCTCAATTTGAGGGTCTGGAACTTTATTGTCCGGAGACACTCAACTCTTACTTTGTAGCCAACGGTCTGGGTGTGGCTCGCGATCGCTGGGAAGATAAAAGCTCTCAGATTATCATCAAAGGCTGTTCACCCGTCGATCACCGTCAAGAAATTTACTCCCCCCCAAACTTCCCTAGTCCCGATCCGGGGGCCCATTGTGATTTTCTTTCTGTGATA
Source organism: uncultured bacterium (assembly GCA_900313515.1). Taxonomy (GTDB): domain Bacteria; phylum Vulcanimicrobiota; class Xenobia; order Xenobiales; family Xenobiaceae; genus Bruticola. The sequence continues at coordinate 16,007 of OMRK01000050.1, forward strand.
CTTACCATAGAAGATGAGCCTTTCCTGATCGAACCTGGTTCCTCAAGTTCTTTTTCCGGAAGCTACCCTTATTTAAATAGCTTCTTTGCCCACTCTACTGTCACCCTAAAAGATGAGGTTGAACCTTTCAAGGTTGCCTATTTAGAAGATTTTTCTGAAAGCGCAAGGAAGATCGCGTACGCAGGCGGCATAGATGAAGTTACCGTTGCCGATAAAACGCTTTGTTCTCCGCTCTATATGCATAAGCAAGGTTCTGACACCTTTTTTGAAGCCCAACGCCAAGCGCGACTTCTCAGCGGCATAACCCTGGCTGTGACTCGTGAACTCCTCTTTAGACCTAACGATCAGATGCTGATTATTAGGGATTCAGTAAGCGGCGGGCCCGAGGGTGCGAGTGTCCGCTTTGAGAACAGTCTACTCTTTGCTCCCCATTTGAAACTAATCATGCGCGGAGATATGGGGTGTATGGTGCGTGGCAAAAAACTTAATGCCCGTGTTACACCGATTTTTCCCAAGGGCTCGCGCCATGTCAGGGCTAAAGGCTTAAGCCGTCCCTCCCCTACAGGATGGTATTATAATTACGGGATGTGCCCAACCAACCAGATCCGCTATTTTAGTAAAATGGAATTGCCCCAAAAAGTCTACTTTTTGATAAGCTGGGGCCGCCAGGACCCTCCCCGACTCCGCTCGGTCGATTTAGATCTGTTGTTCAAACAGATAAAAGCGAGAAACTAAACGAAACTTCAAATTCTTGGGTAAAATCGTAATATAATACCCCAATCATTACGAAATATTTCAACTCTGGCCACACCAATTCATAAATATGGGCGCGCCGCGCGAACAAAGCCGTTACCAAGCATTTCCTAAGCACGCTGAACCTTGGTAAGTCTCATATTTTTTCCCCGCTCGTATGTATGTTCTGCGTCATTCTCTAAATTTAGATTTTGCAACTTTTATCCCAAGCTACCCTTACCGAGCGCAAAAAAAATGCTCCCCCCCCCACGAGCGGGGAAGCGGAGCATCTTACGGCCAGACGCACAAACTGCGCACAGGCCGCTTCTCGACTAAGAACTTACTTCAAGCTGTTCATAATCTGGGTGATAGAAGCATCGCTACCAAACATATTGGTGATATCCTGATAATTACCACCGGAGATGGCCGAGGACAAGGTATCGTAGTACTCGTTGAACTTCTTAGCTTCTTCACCAGACAAACCATTATTAGACTTGCCAAGTCCACCGCTCAAGGAGCTAAGAGTCTGCGTGACATCACCACCATTACCCTCACCGCTCATGACACTGTTGTAGAACTTCATCAAGGACTTGATCACGTCGTCGGACACACCGGCCTTCTTAAAGGCTTCTCCCAAAAGCTTGGTGGACTCAGCAGACAACTTGGCCATAACATCGTTAAGACCACTCATAACGCTGCCCATATCCATAAAGCCAGTCATCATACCGCTCAAGGAATTCACGGACGCACCGAGAGAGGTGGAATCAACGGGACCCGCTGCCGCATCGGGCTGCTGGGCACCAGTGACGGCCTCAACACCGGGCATCATGCCGGTGAGACCAGTAAGACCGGTGAGACCAGCCTGCGGAACCATAGCCTGACCAACATTCAACTGTGACATAATATCCATAGCAAACACCTCGCAAGAACCAATCATTATTGCTTTATAATTACCGCAATTTTACAGAAAGTAAAGACCTAAGCCCGGCAAAAATTAATCGTTGTTCCTGTTCGTTTTCTACTCCATCATCTGCCTGGTCTGCTCTACTCCTTCAACCAAGGCCTCTAAAGCGGCATCTACACTGTCGCCGTTAAGGTTCTCGTTTCCATTATGCAAACTGACAAGAACGTTGTAAGCCTCTTCCATCCTGCGTAAGCTATCTTCTAGGGATTCCCTAGAAAGGATCATAGTCTCAGAATCTGACACCTCACCTACGAAAGTGCTTTCCGGCAAATCTCTATAAACACTCTTACGCTGATCAATCAGCTCCCTCAGCTGACTCAGAGAGGCGGCCAAAGTTTCCCACTCATCTTGTCCTTCGCGCAGGGCATTCACACTATCTAAGGCAGCCTGCACACATATGGGCAATTCTACATGGTACTCTTCATCGGAATAAACATCGTCTTCACCGTTTAAATTCGGTAACTTAGTTCCACAGCTGTGACACTGACGTTCATGTTTGCCAACCTCAACACCACACACGGGGCAACTGACCAATGCTTCCTCAAGCTTTTTCCGTTCTTCCTCCGCCTTATAATTTCGCCCTACGCAATCGCTAGTTTCTTTCAGTAAGGCCAAAGCCTGCGGCAATTCCTCAATATTCTGCTGCTGACAAACTCTAAACATGAGATCCATGGCGTCATAATAATTTTCTATATACTCCGGCATCTCGTCACTAACAGTGAGCTTGTCAAAAGAAGGCCTCAACCGCTCTAAACTTTCATCTAAAATAGTCCAGTCTCGCCTACCTTCAAGAACAGCCTGCCCAGCCTTAAGTATGCTGTCAATATTGTTATACTCGGACAACCTTGGTTTAGCTTGACGCAACTGACCAAACACAGCCAGCATCTGTTCCATTTCACGCAACTGTTCAACAAGAACATTGACATCGTCAACAGCCTTATCTTCGTCTTCGTGCTTAACATCAGACAACAGATCCGCCATGCAATCGCCTATTCTGTCGATATTGGCCTCTATCTTACCCAGGCATTCAGATTCCTGTTCATCAAAATCATAGCCGCGCTTACTCAGATTGAAAGCCAAAACGAACGCAGACATAACTATGTCGCATCGCCTCAAGTCACCCTCAATTTTAAAAAGAGGTTCACGATTATCCACACAATAAGCCAACCCACTGATAAAAACACGCAGATGGGGGATCAACTTCGGGAAAGAATCATCAACCTGGGGCAATCTGTCTGCCATAACCGACCTCCAAACTAGTTATTAAAAGCATCCGCCTTAACGGCCACCAACCAACAAATAGAGAACGCTCCCCAATTGCACAAAGCTGAAACTAGGTCTTCACAGCCCTGCGATATTTCTTGGCTAAGCCACCCACACTGCGCATTTCCTCTACAGCGTCTGCCACCAATTCCAAAGCACAACGCATATGGAACTTGTCTACAGGCGCTTCAAAAGCTTCTAAAAGTTCTACGGCTTTGGTGAAATTCTCCATACAAGTAGTCGATAAATCGATGATACTATCAACCTTTTCTCTATCTTCTGGAGACATCTTGATCTTGGCCGAAGCCATCTTACTTACTCTAGAACTAGCTTCCGTGACACGTCTACGCAACTCGCCTACGGCTCTCTTGAAAGGTCGGATCATCCTAGCATTTTCCGGAAGTGCCTGGCCTACGTCAAAGATGCGGCGCACATAATCGGGCATATCTCTGGAGAGCGGATCTTCACTGTCCTCCCCACCCGGTTCCAGGCCACGCTCATAATCTTCTGGCATACGCGCACCGCAAGAGAAGCATTTTTTGCGCCCCGACATCATGGCCTTGCCGCAGTAGGGACAGAGCACTACCGTATTGCTCTCGTCTTTGACCTGACTGTCATCAAAATGGGCCAAAGCCTCGCCAGTCTTCTTGATTTCTTCCAGAATCTCTGCCAAATTGCTGGTGTCGCGATTGTTGCAAGCATCGACCAGCCGCCCCAAAGCCTTGTCGTGCTGTTCGAGTTCATCCGGTATTCCCTCACCAGCCACAATTTCGTTCCAGCGCGGTATCAGCGCCTCAAGCCTAGCTCCCAGAGCCTCCCATTCCTCTCCTTTGGTAGATAGCACAAAGTTACCCACCCTCAAAAGGCTATCAACCACTGGGACTTCAGAGTAGGTGAGACTGTTATCTACAGCCATCTTCAAATCGGAATTTGAGTTTTCTAGTTCCTTGAGCAAAGTATAAACATTCGAAATGCACGAGATAGCCGCAGCTGTGGCGTCCATGCCCAAGGCGGTCTCAAGCTTAGCCATCTCTGAGCTCATGCGAATGTAGATGAGAATAATCTGGTTAATGGCCTCGTTGCGCTCTGGCGGCAACTCTTTCAAGCGCAAAACTTCCATAAAGTTGGCCAGAGCCGTGCCCATAGCTGTGTCGCACTGACAAAATTCGTAGGCCGTACAGTTCAGACTTACACCGCCGGCGACACATTCCGAGACAATCTTCACTAATTGCTTAAAGGAAGGAATAATACGTGGAAACTTATCATCTAAAGCTGGAAACTTAGCCATAACGCCTTAGCGTTTCTAGTGTTTCCGCCTGCTTCCTTCGCAACTGGCTTAAATAGGCTATAAAATTTAATCTACTTAAGATTGCTCCCACACCCAAAGACGAGGATTCTTAGTTTTCAGAATACCGCGCCGCAACCGTGGAGCATCCCTCTGCCAATCCTGTACCCTCCTTATGGCGATGAGCGCATTCTGCGCCCTGATTGCAGCTTTTAGTTTTTTGAGTGCGAGATCCTAAAGTTGCTCTGCTTTCAGCGCTAACGGAATGCCCAAAGTTAGTCGTATTGACACCACATGTTTGCCACAGATGTCCGTAAGGGCTGCGTCCAGCCATCTCAACATCACTCTGCTCTTGGCCTTCCCTTTGAGCCAGCACCCTGCTAATTACCCCCAGATTAGCGGAAAATACACTCTCCCAAGAACGGTATTTTTGCAACATTTGTTCTGTACATCTAAGTTGTTGACTAATCTGAGACAACTGGCTACGTACAAAACTTTGCAATTGCCGCCCTACACTAATACTCTGAGTTCCTTCTTGCTTCTGCCTGGTACCGACATTTTTCAAGTTGAGACCCCGCTGCTGCAATTTTTGCCCAGCGGCAATCATGCCCCGACCAACCGAAGCGGTGTAAGGATTGGAGCAAAGAGCTCGACCAGCCGATTCCATTCCCTTGCCAGCGGCTGCAACAGCTATTCCTTGAGCTAAAGCTAGCAAACCGTTCTTCAACAAACTCGTTCCGTTATTGAGAAGTTGACTGCCCAAGGTTTGATACTGTTGTATATACAATTTTTTCTGATTTAGTTGAGAGATCCTCTGTTCACTCGTAGCCTGTTGTTCTAACACTTCATGCAGTTGCAACTGCTGTTCATTCTTTTCTAAATGCAACTGCTCAGTGTCCATCAGACCGGCTTCAGCTTCTGTAAGTTTTTTTTGTTCGTTAACCCCACCTGCTACCCCGACTCGCCCTAAAGACGTTTTCCAGAGGCCGCCTATTACCGAGCAATTAAACGTAGCATTTCCACAAGTTTCCGTAGGATAAGCCTTTGTTGCTGCACAATTCCCTGCACTCGCCGCTGAACCAGCCTTGTCGGCTGAATTGCCATTGTGAGCAGAAAACGCTCTAAAAACATCACCTCCGAAGGTAGTCAGCTTAGAGGCAAAGGGACTCAAAGAAGAATTATCGTGAGATACAATAGAGATGAGTCCCGCCGACCCTGCGGTACCTTGCGCGCCTTCAACGGAGCCACCGCCCAACAGGCACTCCCCTATCGGAGCAACATAAGAACTCGGGCCACCTCGGCCCTCCTGATCTACAGTAACAAAAAAGCTGGAAACATCGACAGAACAGGAACCAGATATCACTGCTTTCCCCCCCCTTTATAAAATTAATAAGATGTTTCTCTATCAAGACCTGAGCAAAAATTGTCTAGTCCAATCCGCCGGAATCTGCCTCCAATTTATGATGACGTTCCATAAGCTCCGCCACTAAAATATCTTCCGATAAACATGAGGTAAAGCCGTAAGCGGCCATTACTGCTATGTCATTTTCCCGATGGGCTCGATACAACTCCAATGGCATAAGTGTGTCGTCGTAAAGCTCGGCTAGCTTTTTTTGAGGATACAGAGCACGGGCTGTCAAAATAGCCTGAGCTGTTCGTATAATTTCCGCCTCCTGAGCCGGCTCAGGATTAGGCCACGGAAAATTGTTGTAAACCAACGTGTTAGAATAACAGTAATCGGATTTAAGCCGACCTGTTACTACACGCGTCCAGGCCATATGAACGATAGAGGCCAACACTCCAAAATGGTAAAGCGAGGCGCCTTCCATACAACGCATAGCATCACCGCTTATAATGTCAGGCGACAAGTAATCGATGGGTATATATTTCCTGCAGCCGGAAGAAACGGTCGGCACAGCCACATAGGTAGAAGTGCATTCATAAATTTCATCAAACAAATGCGGTGTTTTAGCCTTACGCCTGGTAGCCAATTTTTTGCTATTCAAGCGGAATTCACGCACTTTTTCCACGCGCTGTCTGACCAATGAAAGCTCAGCGATATCTTCTGGAATCGCGTTTACCAGCCATAAACAATAACGCAACCGACGCTCTAAAAATTCCTTGCCCATAACAAAGGGCCGGATAAACCTAGCCGCCCGAGGCTCTGCCTGGATCAACGCATCTTTTTCTTCAGCGGTTAAAATTAAATTGCCATCATCGGTTGGCTGGCTACCACGCTTCATTAAAGGCACGTCACAAAGAGGAAGCCTCCTCGTCCGTATAAATTGCACAGGTGCTTCCAGGAGGTAGGGATTAATCACAGGCACTTTCCGGCATTCGTTGTCAGTAAACAGCAACTTAACCTCAGGCTCCCGATCGCAGGCAAATCCAATTATCACACAGTGTACGTGAGCCTTTAGAGAGGAACCAAGGTCCCAGCGAAAGGTACGGTGAGCGAAGTTGATATGCAAGCCGAAACGTTCATAGAGCGGCTGCCAGACGTTGGCAACTTGCTCTCCCTGAGTGATTGAATTAGTAGATACAAAGGCAGCTTTAATGCCTGTGCCCTGCATAAACTGTGCACTTTTAAAATACCAGCAAGCAACGTAGTCAATCTTGCCAGCATTCTTGTAGGGTTGACCTTGTTCATCAACATATACCGCCTCTCTGTCGTACTTCTGTTCCCAAGACTGTACAGAGTAGCCAACAAATGGCGGGTTACCAATAATGTAGTTGAGTTTCTCCGGCCTTATCACCTCGATCCAATCCATACGTAAAGCGTTGCCCTTATGGATATCAGCCTGTTCTTTAGGTGACAGAAAAGCGTTGCCAATTCCGGGAATGAGCTTGAGTTCTGCCAGCATTTGCATTTCAGCCATCCATAGAGATGTTCTGGCCACGGCCGCGGCAAATTCGTCCAGCTCTATTCCGTAGAATTGCCCAAGGTTTACCATAATAGGATTATTTACAGAATTTGTTGCCTTTTGGCTCCTCCCTAATTTTACAATGACTTCATTCTCCAGACGACGCACAGAGATATAAGCCTCAATTAAGAACTGGCCAGAGCCGCAGGCAGGATCCAAGAAAGTCAAACGACTTAGCTTATACTGGAACTCTCTTAGAGCTTTTTGCTTTTCTTCGGGCTCATCTACGCAACCATCTATACCTGCAAGCTCTGCTCTTAAATCGTCTAAGAACAGAGGATCTATCAGTTTATGAATATTTTCAGTACAAGTGTAATGTGTACCAACTTGACGGCGAGTTTGGGGATTCAG
>OMRK01000138.1 GCA_900313515.1 uncultured bacterium
ACCACCGGCGCGGGAGCAGCCTTGGCACCGGGGGGAGGCGGATCGCCTGTGGGAACGGCTATGGAGTTCGTAGATAAAGGTGGGAGCTTATGCTCCTGGGTGTCGGTATGGCGGTAACCGAAAATCTTTCCTCCAGCTGCCTGTTGAGGGGCAGGAGCAGCCTGAGGCTGGAATTCACCGCCCGTTTCACCGGAGGAAGAGGCTGCTTGTGCAGGTGGTACTGGGGCGGCACCGCGCCCACGGAAGATCCTGCCCGATCCCCGATCTGCAGAAACTTTGGTAGCTACCAGATTGGTTGGCACAAACTCACTTAAATCGCCCTCACCCTGGTCATAACCAGCCTCAGGCCTCTGTTTTAAAAGAGCAGAACGCCTCTGGGGGGCGTTACCGCCACCCGGCGCACTATTGCTATTTCCCTTGAAAAGAGCCAGTTCGCTCACCTACCTTACTTAATTTGTTCTGACTTTAAGAAACTTCAAGCCATCGCTCTGCAATATAGCTATACGCTACGTGCACAAGTCACCCAATCCTATGCCACAAAGAACATGCCTTTCCAAACCTCTGATTACGGTTAGGCAAAACTATCCACTCTTTTTATAACTCCTGTGTGGCGTAACGGTGTTTCTACGTTGTAAAATTTCGTTTCCAGACAAGGGCGCGAAACAAGGCAGAAACACCGCGGATTTAGCGGAATTTGATCTTGCCCAGTGTTACTAGGCCGCGCAGAATGTTGCGGATTTGCTGCTGGGCCTGCTTGATCTCGTCCCAGGATATCTGACCCAGGCTCTCAACATCGTCCCTTAAGGCGCGGGCCACGTCGGGAGAGAGGAAGCGATAGACTCGCTCTGAGAGTTCACGGTCGGCACCTTTGAGTGCCAGCACCAGATCGCGGAAATCCGTAAGGCGCAGAACCTGTTGCAGAGAAGCATCGTCGATACTATTTAAATCTTCGAAGTCGCAAAGCTTAGTTTTTAGATCGGAAACCAGCCTGGGACTCTTGTGGGTAAGGCCGGTTAGGACGCGCTCCTCGGTGGTTTTATCGGCCGTGTCGAGGATTTTGAGCAGGGTCTCTCGACCGTCGCTGTGAGTGTAGGAGCCCTCCTCCAAGGCCTGGTGCAATCTGGATTCTAGAATTTTTTCCAGCTCGTTCAATATTTCTGGCTCCACAGGATGTAGCTCAGCTAAACGTCTGGCTACCTCGGTCTGTACCTGAGGAGTAAGATCACCCAGCACCGCCGAGGCTTGGTTGGGCTGCAGGTAGTTAAGTACTACAGCTATAGTTTGCGGATGTTCCTTGCGGATAAGCTGTAAAAGCTGGCGAGGATCGACGCGACGCAAGAAATCCAGAGGACGGCTGGACGTGCCCGGCATGGCGGCAGTATTGGTAAAACCGCTGGACGAAGGGGGAGCACCGATGCCGCTAGTACCGCCTATGGAACGCGTACCTAAGCCTATCAGTCCAGAAAATGGATTGGAAGCACCACCTCCACCGGCATCTTGTTCCAGAAATTCCTGAATTACCTGAGCTCTAGTTTCTGGAGATATTTGAGGAAGTTTGGCAATTTCAGTGGTGATCGCTTGGACCTCTTCGGGGCCAAGCTCTTTAAATATTCCCTGCGAGACCTCGGGCGGCAGAGATACCAACAAAATGGCGGTCTTCTGTTTTGGTGGTAGATTCACTGGTGGCATAGGCGCTTACCTCCTTCTTATTGTGCACCTCAAGGTGCTTTTCACGCTCGGCGTTTAAACGACAGCCCTCACGCCAATTTTAACATTCTTTATGTGCAAATAACAGCCTGCCCCACAGAAAATCGTTTTTTTTTAGAAGGATAGTAGGAAATGTCGGCATCAAAAAACTGTTTGGCGGTGTCAAGAGACAAAAAAATACGCCCCCGGGCAATTTTGAAATCGCCTCGAGAGCATATTCCGTTCGCCGGTGCCTCTCACGGGGGAGAAGCATCCTCTTATGTGTACACTAGCGCTGCTGCTGACCGCTGAGCCAAGTTTGTTTGATTCTCTCGGCCAGCTCGGTGGGACGCTCTTTAGCCAAGCGTTCCAACTGATCAGAAGTGTTGACGCGGGTTTCACCCATAGCTTTGGATTTGCCGGATTTCTCGTTGAGTAAATCGGCTATGTCGGAACTTGCGCCACCTGCCGAAGCTCCCAGGATGAGCTGAGACTGAGCCGCCCTAACCTGACGCTGACGGGAGACGTAAACGGCTACTAAGGCCATAAGCAAAACGGCGGGTATGAAGGCAATGGCTGCCAGGGAAGCACCGCTCATGCCACTGGGCGGAGGAGCTACTGGGGTATTGCCACTGGCCATACCGGCGGCCATCTGGCTGTAAACACCATCTAAGGTGGCTGTAGCAAAAGGAACGCTCTTCACAGTAACGGAGTCGCCGCGGCTCTCGTTGATACCTACTGCATCCTTTACCAATCCGGCAATGGCCGCTTCCTGATCTGGCTTGAGGTTATCCACCGCCACAGAAACGGTCAAGCGCTGAATGCGTGGAGAAGTGTCAACATTTTTGGATATAGTCTTGTTAACTTCGTACTTTTCCGATTTCTCGGTCTTGGAGTAGCTGCCCTTTTTCTCGGAGCTACTGGTGGACATTTGGACAGCGCCATCGTCACTCTTAGAACCGCCATCTTTGTTGTAGGTTTCTATACGAGTTTGGCCTCCCACCTTAACCTTGCCGCTGTCGTCCGGACCACCCACAACCTCACGCTGAACCTCGGTTTGTGAGAAATCTACCTCGGCCGTGACCTGGGCGGCAAATTTCTGAGAGCCGAGAACCTTTGAGAGCTGCTGCTCGATCTTGTCTTTTAAGTGCTTTTCCAGGGCCTGCTTGTACTCGAGCTGACTGCTGGGAGCCATGCCAAAATCGTTGCCGTTGACCGGCAAGTTGGCGGTAAGATCTTTGCCATTGGTGTCGACAATTTTTACGTTTTCTGCTTTGAGATCTGGAACCGAGTAAGCAACCAGGTTTACGATACCCGTAACCTGCTCGCGGCTCAACTGAGCGCCAGGATTAAGCCTGAGCATAACGGCCGCCTTGGCTGCTTCGTCACCCTCTCCGAAAAGCGACTTCTCAGGGAGACCAAGTTTAACGTAGGCGTCGGCTATGCCCTCCATTTGACGCATGGACTCAGTGAGCTCACCTTCGAGGACCTGTCGGCGGATGTCGTCCTTCTCTTTCTCCGACATGGTGTTAAGACCGCTGGAATCCGGTTTGGTGGCATTGGTCATAACCGCATGGCGGGGGAGACCGTGTGAGGCTAACTGAGCTTGCGCCCTCACTCGATCTCGGGGGGAGATCAAAATGTTATCGTTGGTTATGGCAACTGTATGAGGGATATTCCATTTTTGCAGCATCATGGAGACGTCTTTTACGTCTTCAGCATTTAACTTTGTGGCATAAAGATCGACAGGTTTGTTGGCGGAAGAATATACGTTGTATCCCATAAATCCCACAACCAAAAGAACCAGCACACAAATAAGTGCGATCCTCAGCTTTGGATTCATTCCGGCCCATATGGCACTGGCTTTCCCTAAAGGACTACCACTGCTGCCGGTGGCCCCACCCGGCGGTTTGCCCAGGGGACCTCTGCCTGTCGATAACGGACCACTGCCTGTCCGCATGCCCGTCTGGATACCGGTGGCCATAGTTTTTTCTCCTTCCTACCAGGGGGATGAACTCCTAAGTTTTCTCACCTAACCAATCTTTTTAGGTCAAGAGACAAAATCGATTGCGCTACAGAATATTGACGTACCGAAAACACACTCGCCGTTCTATACCTCAACTGCTCCAACTCTTCAGGTGAGCAGCTACGGAACAGTCCAAAATTGCCGGCGAGCAATTCGCTCGTCCATTGACGATTCGGCTTTTCTAAAGGAATCCCCTCTCCTTTAAAACAGCGAGCGTCCATCTGGCTTCTCACTTGGGATGTCAAAATCCCCCTCATGTGAAAATTAGATGAGAAAATAAGAAAGGCGTTTTCTCCCTCTCAGGATAAACGCCTACCTCCGAAAAGATACCCAGACCCTGAATTACAGCTGCATCTGGAACAAGGTGGTTGCAGAGGAGCAGAGCTTGGAAGCTATCTGCGTGGTAAGATGCAACATAACCTCAGACTTGGCGCCCGCAATGGACATCTCATGGAGATTCTCCAAACTGCCATCGGCCATCTTCTGGGTAGCAACCTTGGCAGCATCCATGGTGGTGCTTACGCTGGAAAGGGCGTCTCCCAAGAAATTCGAAAAGGATTTAGCTTCGGCCTCAGAAGGGGCGGTGATGGACGGGAGGCTGGTGGAGATGCTACCAATGGAACTGGTAGAACCGATGCTAGCCGAACCGGTCATCTGGTGGGCCGGATTAAGGTTTCCGATGCCCTGAATGGAAATATTCTGCATAATTATGACCTCCTCTAATACGCTAAGCAGCTACTGACTAAGTTACTTGCCAATCTCGAGGGCCTTCATAGCCATAGACTTAGAGGCATCCAAAATAGAGGCGTTGGCTTCAAAGGCGCGGCTGGCCATCATCATATTGGTCATTTCGGAAATGACATTGATGTTAGGCATGGCTACATAACCCTTGTGTTCGCCCTCTTTCTGAGCCTTGGGATTGGAGGGATCATAGACCCAACGGAAATCGGAACCATCAGCGGCTACGCCCACGACTTCCGCACCTTGAGCCTGCACTCCAGGGTTCTCATCGTCGAAGGAACAAGCCTGGAATTCGCTCTCAAAATCGCCGATCTGCTTCTGGCTAACTACAGCCACCATACGGCGGAAGGGGGTTCCGTCGGCAGTCTCAGTAGTATTAACGTTAGCAATATTGGCCGCGGTAACGTCCATCATTTTGCGCTGAGCAGTCATACCGCTGGAAGCGACATCAAATGTATTGAAAAAACCCATTATTCTATCCTCCTATTTCGTATTTTCAGGTGGCTTAACCTAGCGACCGGCATTATCGATTACATATTTCAAGGTGCCATACATACCAGAAATCTTACCCGCTAAAGCGTTGTACATGATCTGGTTCTTGGCAAGGTTGCTCATCTCTTGGTTAATATCAAGCGGACCACCGACAGATTCAACTGTAGCGTGCAAGGTATCGGCGGTGTAACCTCCGGAAGAACCCAGGCGGAACTCGGGATCAACAGCGGTCTGAGCTGTCAGCTCACCGGTCTCATCCTCCTGCTCCATAGCCATGACTTCTCTCAAATGGCTCTCGAAGACGACACGCTTAGAGTCGTATCCTTCTGTATTGATATTAGCTATATTGCTGGAGATGACCTGTTGACGTAAAGAGGCGGCATCCAGGGCTTTCTCAAGCAAATTGGTGTCGATTAACTTTACTGGATTCATATCGGTATACTCTCCTCCCTGTTCCGGTAAGTCCACTAACCAAATTAACCATAATAGAAACCGTAGCGGATGTCGCGGAAAATTTACTCTATTTCTCACTACCATATTATTCGGGCGCTGTTGCCAAGTGTTTGTTTTTGTGTTAAAAACTTGTAAACAAGTAGTCCCGAAGTATGGAGCTCCGACCAGCAGAGACAAGAAAAAGACACCGGCCCGTTTCTAGAATTGCTGGAATGTTCCTGGCTGTGCAGCAGGATTCGTTTTGATTGGATTGTATCTGCCTGTTTGTCTGATAGTGTCTGCATTCTAACTGTGGTCGTGTGAAAATTCTCTGCCTAAAGCCGCCGTCGGATTTTGACACTCTCCAGGTTGAAAGTCTGGGTATTCCTGCTAACTGCCACCAAATAGTGGCTAACCAGTATTGTCTACTTTTGGTCGTAATGCAGGGTGTGGGTGAGCCATCACCCATCACATAGCAGAACATGCAGTTCCACACGCAGCACATCTGACATCGCTGCCGCCAACGTACTCAGTTGAGTTGCAAGCATCCATCCGCTCCGCTGCAATATCCTACATGGTACAGTAGAAATTGTATATCTTTTTGGCAATATAATGGTTGCTTTGTACGCCCATCGTTTTTTAGTAAGGAACTTTACGGCGACGTTTGGTTGGTAAATACCGAGAACCTCTACGTTTGATGTCGGTGCTTGAATTATTACATGCACAAATAAGATTAATTAATTTGCAGATAAAATAGCGGTTAGTTAATAGATCTGGCAGAACTATTTCTATATTGTTAACATTAGTACATGATCTCGCCATTCATTCTCTAGCAGTATTTAAAAATGTCACCAACCTAGTTAAAGTAGGAGTGGAGAAGAAGTGTCAGTTAAGTCTTTTGATGCATAAAAAACAGTTTTGTTTATGTATGTTTGTATGTTGCATAAATCTTTCGTAAATTCGACTAGGCGATTTGCTGCTAAGTATATTCAGTCTTTCTAGTGGGAACCTTTTCCTGTTGATAGTGAATTGTGGCTTAAGTGGGGGAAGAGGAGTGTGACACGTGGGTAGCGATTACAATTCGGGGTGGGGTAAGCCAATACCTGTTGAGTATTTGAAGGCGCCGGTATTTCCCGGTCAGGCAGGCCTGAGGGCTAGAGTGGAAAGCCTTTGTACCTATCTTCCACCCGAACAGCAGCGTTTTATAAATGAGAAAGTTTTTCCCTTTGCTTGCTATTGGCATCAAGATCAAGTGCGTAGGGATGGTAAGCCTTATATAGTTCACCCGGTTGCGGTAGCGGAGATTCTTGCGCCCTATGAGGTAGATGTCGCTACGCTGGCAGGGGCTATACTTCACGATGTCTATGAGGATAATAGGGATAAACTCAGTCTGGACGAGATCGGGTACTATTTCGGCCGGGATGTCGAGATATTAGTAGACGGCCTGACTAAGATCGGTTTGGCCAGTGCCCGCAGTCGACGCAAGATCGCAGAAATAATGGAAATGGCTGGCCCTAGGTTGCAGGATACCATTGTGGGCCTCACTTTGCCTGAAATTATGGCAGCCGATAGCTCCAAGGTTAGTTCGACAATGAGTCAAGAGGAGGCAGGCAAGTTAGCCGAGTTTGAAGCCCAAAAGGCTAAAATAGCCGATAAAAATGCTACCCTGGCTAAACTGTTGAAGAGCATGGCTGATGATCCCCGGGTTATTTTGATAAAATTAGCCGACCGCCTTGATAACATGCGTACCCTCGGCAACTTAAGGCCGGAGAAGCAGAAGCGTATTGCCAGGGAGACTTTGAATTTCTTCTGCCCTATAGCCGATCGTTTCGGTTTGGGTGCTATGAAGAAGGAATTAGAGGAACGTTGCTTCCATCACCTTAACTGCGGCGTTTATGAGGGCTTAGAGAAGAGAATAAATGTTATTAGGGATAGGCGCAGGCAGGATGGAGAGAGCTTGTGCGCTACCATTGAACAGAAGCTGAAAGAGGCCGGCCTGGAAGCCTATGTGCAGATTGAGAAAGATGGCGTCTATTCGGTGTTCCGTAGGATACAGCGCTTAAATATTAAATCCACGGAGTCCATCCATGACCTGAATTCTGTGGAAGCGCTCACCAATCTGGACCCTGTGAAAGCTGTTCCAGATCTTGACTCTGTGGAGGCCATCCTTGATTTGGACTCTATAGTCGTAGTTGTTTCTGGTGACACGACCGATTGCTTTTCGGCAGAACGCGCCTTGAGTAGTTATTCCCACTGGAATTATGAGAACTACATAAATACTCCTAAAGCTAACCGGTATCAAGCTATCCACTTTACCATTTCAAGTGAAGGCAAAAATTGCTGGAGAATACGCATCTGTTCCGAGGACGGCTACAAACTTAACAAAGATGGTGTGTTTACGGAGTTTAAGGCGCTTAAGGGGGAAGGCTGGAGTGAAGATACTAGCCAGGCCATAGCCGATAAGTGGGCACCTTGGATTGAATCGTTGCGGAACCTCCACGATGTCGCCAGCGACGATGCTGACTTCTTAGATTTGGCCTTGGATGGCCCTCTGGCTCAGCATATCATCTGCTACACTTCGCGCGGTGATGCCGTTGAGCTGCCTGTAGGTTCGGTGCCGTTAGATTTTGCCTTCGCAGCCGATCCCGATAATCCAGATCTGGGATTGCATTGCGGCGGAGCTGTAGTCGGCGGGCGGTCGGTATCATGTTTGGACTACGAGCTCAAAGATAATGACTTCGTGCAGATCATCACCGACGAAAAGGTGATACCACTGAGGAGCTGGTACGATGCTTGCCGCAGCCCTAAGGCTCGTTCTAGACTGAGTGAATGCTACAGCAAGATGTACAGTAGTGAATCTAATCAGGGTTACGGTCTGAAGCTTTTGACCAGTGCCCTCATTAAAGAGGGGTGGGCTGGACAGCAGAATAATCCGGAATTTCTGGAAAAGTTGGCGGCCGCGTGCCATCAAGCGAGCGTACAAGACATGCTAGCTTCTCTGGGTACACGTAGCTTAAACATGAAGTCAGTTAGCGAGCACTTCGAGGAGTGCGCCAAGGAAATAGACAGTTCTGTTCCTGAAAGTGGGGCCAAGGTCGGCATAGATATTTCCCCTTTGGTTTACGTCTCAGGATGTGATAGTGTGCCTATGAGTGCTTGTACAGAGTGCTTACCTGTTATAGGGGATCAGGTTATTGCGATAGGTGACGGCTCTGGACATATGATTTTACATAGAGAAGGATGTGGTGCTGCCAATAGGTACCTGCATGGGCTGGCCGAGGCTGACAAAGGAGAAAATGTCACTCGAGGCGCTTCCAGCGCGGATTCTGAGGTTTTCTCCCCTGATGATTCCGATGCAAATGTTGTTGTCAAAGAACTCTCTGTTAATGAAAGTGCTCCCAGCCAGAGACTCGTTCCGTCGAGTGTTGGGGCTGGCGAGGTTAGAGTCTACGAGGGAGTCGAGTGGCTGCCCCACGCTGATGCTGCTGATTTCGGTTTATGTGGCAGAATAAATGTAAAAGCTATTAATAACTTTACTCTTACTCGGGATATAATGTTGTGTTGCAGGGATCTGGGCCATAAGATCCGTTCTTATCAACTGGAAAACGATTTTGAAAGCGGCTCCAGCAGCGTGAGCGTTGTGGTGGAGGTTGTGCGTGTTGACGAACTTGAAGAGCTTATGGAGAAACTGCGCCGCCAGGATGGTATTGTAGAGGTAGCTAGGTAGGAACCTGGTGGATAGGGGGGGGGCGTGGGCCCAGAATTTAAGCGGTGGTTTGACCGTGTACTGGGATAGGTATGGCAATGGGGGGCTAGGTTCGGAATTTTGGTGGCGGTTCGATCGTAACCTATGGCTAGATGGGGTTGGTGATACGTGGGGTCGAGATTTAAGTGATGATATGACTATACCCTAGGTTATATAGAGCAGGGGCCTTGTGCGAGTGCAGGGGCTGGTAATGCGTTGATAGAACTCGGAAAGTGTTGAGGTGACGGCGTTATGTACATTCCGGAAGGATCGGATTCTGAGTTCAAATTTGAATTTTCTGCTCCCAGTTATCCGGAGTTAGAAGAATCTGTAGCAAGAAGTGTAGAGCATCTGTGCGAGAGTGAGCGTGATTTTATCCTGCAACGGGTTTACCCCTATGCTAATTTTTGGCATCAGAATCAGAAACCGCGCATGAACGGGTTACCTTACATATCCCATCCGGTGGAGGTGGCAGCTATTCTGGCGCCCTACAAGCTGGATGTCTCCAGCATGGCTGCCGCCATCCTCCACGATGTTCACGAAGATAACGAGGATAAGGTCAGCCTAGACGACATAGAACATGCTTTTGGCACAGATATTCGCAATTTAGTAGATGGTTTGACCAAAATCGGCAAAGCTAGTGCCCGGCAGCGCCGGGAAGCGGCAGCGGCAGCCGTCTCTGAAGCCTCAGTGAGTCTGGCTGTTTCGCTTCAGGCCGCTTTAGGAATTGATTTCGGGGGCGGTATAGGAGTCGGTCGCAAGGGGCAGTTGAGCGCTTCACAGCTCAAGGAGCGGGCTAAGCAGGCCAAGCTTGACGACAAGGCCGCTAGCCTGGCCAAGTTGGTTACGGAGATGTTGCGCGATCTTCGGGTTATTATTGTTAAGCTTGCTGACCGATTGCA
>OMRK01000264.1 GCA_900313515.1 uncultured bacterium
AGCGATTCACCATTGGAAACGGTGGAGTATGGCGAGGTTCGTGAGGAGCTTCGGGTAGCGCTCTTAAAAATTGATAGTGAGATGCGGGCTCCTTTGATCATGAACCGATTTTATGATTTAACTTATGAGGAAATAGCAGAGATTTTGAATATAACGCCGGCGGCAGTGCGTTCTAGGATACACCGAGCCCGGCAGGCTTTGCTGAAACATTTAAATAAAACATTTGGATAGGAAGGAGCGGGCTGATTTTATGAGTGTGATCGATTGTGGGCAATGTGCTGATAAAATTTTAGATTACGAAGAAGGCCTGCTCCCAGAGGCTGAAGTCTTAGGAGTGAAGGAGCATTTGGAGGGCTGTGCTTCTTGTCGGGAATACAAACGTAGTCTTGATTTAGCCTGGGAAAAGCTTGGCGATATTGAGGAATTGGAGCCAACCGCGGACAGTCGTGCTCGCTTCTGGAAAAGGGTAGGGCTGGAAAGTGGAGCCGAGCAGATTGTAAGTTTGAGAGCGAAGCTGTCCACTTACCAGAAACGTGCCAGAGGTTGGAGATGGGCAGCGCTAGCCGCATCTATAGTTGTGGTGGGGAGTGTCTCGCTCTGGTTGGCTCAGGGCAACGTGACTGGTTTTGAAGACCGTGCAGTGAGTAGGGGTGCTGACCGGGCGGCGGTAGACTGTGAAGCTGCTCCCGAACAGGAGGCAATTGCTCAGATGGATGGGGCGCCGCAGGGAATCGGGCCAGTGACAAAGGGCGTTGCTGGGCTAGCCTCTGCCGGGAGGAGCAATTCTACGGCGGTAGACTCTGCAGCCAAGGTGGCAGGTGGGCAGTTGGCCGGTATGGGGGGTGGTTCGGCTTCGATGCGTGTTTATGCCGGTGGCTCGGCTGGTGTGAACACTCCCTGGATGGAAAAGTCCGGAAGTTACCAAAACAGCGGAGCACCCTACTATGTCGGGTACGGGGCCAAGTTCGGCGACGAAAGTGCTGTTCGCCGTGGCGGATATGACGATGGCATGATTTACGCCGACTATGTTTATGATGACGACGAAATTATGTCGCTGGAGCTTTTGGATACCGCATTTGCAGAAGCAGCTGAGGTTGAACGGTAGCATTATGAAGAATAAGTTTGCAGTTTTTGCCTGCGTTATGGGGCTTATGTTGGTGCTGAGTGAGGCTTCGTTGGGAAGGCCGGAGGGTGGTGACCCGCCGGTGGATTCCAGAAGCACAAGGGTGGGGTGTGCTGAAAAGTCTGCTGAAACTGAGGCCGCCGGGCGTGGTGAGCCTAGCCGTCGTGCCCGCCTTAATTCTGACCAACCTTCGGGGGAAAGGTACTTAAGAGGTTGTTACGTTAGCCGTCGAGGAGAAGGTTCGCGTAATTTCCCAGAGGCGGAAAAGGTTAGGAACAAATACAAGCCTCAGGTCTTAAAAATAAAGGCTTCAATGAAAGAGTTACGTGGAAGCATGTCCAAGGAACTAAGTTCGGGGAATCCACGTAAAGATGTCATTAAGGGATATATAAACCAAATGATAGAATTGCGCCGTAAGGAACAACTGCTTTTGGTAGATCAAATGTTCGAAACCATGGAGGCGTTGCCCAAGGAAAAGAGGGCAGATTATCTGCAACCAATCATTGAGCACTGTTTAAGATAACCCTGCCTATACGGAGCGGCCGGGCTCTCGTGGGGTTCTGAGGGCATAACACACAAAAGGAACTGCCGAGCACAATTGGGCGTGTTGCGGCAGTTCCTTTTTTTTGATTGCTGTGACTTTATGCAAATCTCATAAACAACCTATGTCCGACAGGTCAGGTTTTCGAGATTCTCTGTTCTTGCATAAGTTCCGATTTACATTCCGATGATGAAGCTTTCCTCGGCCATGGGGGTTGCTTCTTCCATGATGGGCGAGTTCACCTTTATCAACTCCATGTCTGTGGTGAGATCTAACTTAAGTTCCAAATTTTCCGCAGCGATCATAATGTTGGTGACCACGTGCGAGCTGACCAGTCTGCCCGCATTGTGAGCGAACAGGGTGCGCCCTTCGGCTCGTATTGTCTCAGTCACTCCC
>OMRK01000152.1 GCA_900313515.1 uncultured bacterium
CAATGGTTTACTTCTGCACTTTTGGCTTTCTCACATGGTTCCAACGATGCCCAAAAGGTTATGGGTATAATTACTTTGGCTCTTTTTACCGCCAGTAGCACTAATCTGATTCCGGCCGATATTCAACCCGATCACGAGGTACGCTGGTTTACTAAGTTGGCATGTGCTACCGTAATCGCTTTAGGCACTTCAGCCGGAGGTTGGCGCATTATTAAGACCATAGGTTCCAAGGTTGTTCGTTTAGATCCCATACATGGTTTCGCAGCCGAGTTCACTTCCTCTACTATTTTGCTCACTACTGCTGCCTTGGGCATGCCCATCTCCACCACCCATGTTATAACCGCTTCCATTATGGGTGTTGGAGCTGTGAAGCGCATTAATGCCGTGCGCTGGAGTGTAGCCTACGATATTCTGGGAGCGTGGGTTTTTACTCTGCCGGCTTCGGCCACCATATCGGCCATATGCTACTATGTGGTGAGATGTTTTGATGCTGGCCTGAGATAAGTTTACTATAGGATACGGTGGGGGAAGGGTGGATTTGAAAATGGGCGGCAGCCGTCGCGTTAGTCGCTGCCCCCGGCCTTTGGGTGATCCGTGCAAAAAAAGGCCGAGGCTTTTGCGGTAGTTGCGTCACCCCGTCTTTAGGCGTAGGGAGTGTTAGAAGGAGACGAAGGCATGGCGATCGATTCCGAAATTAACAAGAATAATATCTTGTATGGGCTATTGAATGTTGCTATCGGTTTCATCGTCTATGCCGCTTTAACTTTTTACTATGGCGGTTACCTGTTTTTTACCTCTTGCGCCAAGTGGGAAATGGCCAACGAAGCAATGGGAGCGCTGGAATGTCTTTTCTACGACAGGGATGTGCTTTCCGGCCTGTCTGTAGCCCTGGCGGCGTGGGCTTCTTGGAAACTTGGCAACTACAGGCTTCGCTGGTATGAAAATTTGGTAGCAGCTTTAATGGCTTTAATGTCCATATTGGGCAGGCTCTACGAGAGTAATACCAATGATTCTTGGCGCATATTGTACGCTTCACCCATTAAGCTTTTGGCGTCTTTTGTTACTTTTTGGGGATTATTTATTCTGTTCCGCTACACTATAATAGTCTTCAAAAAAATACTTAATTTCTTTTTGCATAAACCGGTTGCCTGGGGAGAGACTCTACAAAATTTACATCAAAGGTTTCATAGGCATGTATTTTGGTATAGCCTCATCCTTATGATCCTCTTCTGGCTACCGATTGCTCTCATCCGTTACCCAGCCGGTATGGAGCATGACGCTTACTACCAGATAGAACAATATTTTGGACTCAGGCCCACAACGTTGCACTGGCCCATTGCTTCCAACGTATTTATGGGAGCGGTAATCAAGTTTGGAACTTATCTTTTTGGTACGCTGGATGCTGCGGCCTTTCTTTTAGTTGTAGTGCAGATGCTGGTTGCGGCCGGTGTCTTGGCTTACACTCTGCAGGTTAGCCAAGAACTGCAAGTGCCTGAGCGATGGATAAATTTAACCCTTTTGATTTACCTTACGGCGCCGATTTACTCCACTTTCATTACTACCATAGTAAAAGATCCCCCTTATGCCTGCGCAGTTGTTTTGTTCGTTACACTTATAGCCAAGCTATTTAGTACTGGTGTTGGTAGTCGACAAATGTACTGGGCTATAGGGATCAGCGCTTTTTTAGCTTGTATTTTGCGCAATAACGGAATATTTATAGTCGCTTTTGAACTTCTGGGGTTTAGTATATTTGCTGCTTTTACCAAGGAAAAGAACGATTGGCATGGTCGGCTTTTTATCACCCTAACCATAACACTTGCACTAGCTCTCGGATATTCTGTTTATATAACTAAGTTTTCTGGCATTGTTACCGGCAATGGTGGAATAAAAGAGGCTCTCTCTATCCCCTTCCAGCAGACCGCACGCTATGTGCGCGATCATGGCGCTGAAGTAACTGCCGAAGAGAGGAATATAATCGATAGTGTTTTAGATTACAGTAAGCTTCCCGTTTATTACACGCCTTGGTTGAGCGACTTTGTAAAAAACACCTATCGCGGCGATAACAGTAAGCTGCCCGATTATTTCCGGGTCTGGTTTAGGCAATTTCTTCGACATCCAGACACCTATATAGAGGCTTCTATAAGCACTGTCAGTGGTTTTTTTGATATAAAGGGGCCTATGTTTCTTTGGAGTGGGCCGCAGAATCGTGACTATATGCATTATGGCGAGCCTCAGGCTTTGAAACCTTTCAGGATGGCTATAATGAACTGGGCTGAGGTCATGTATATCCTGCCCTTTATCAATCTACCCAATATAGCCGCCGTGCAGATATACATTGCCATGATCCTCTTTCTACAGGCTGTTTCTGAAAAAAGAGGCCTTTTTGTCTGCCTTATGCTCCCTTCTGTGGTTACTATTCTTGTTTGTGTGGCCGGTCCAACGTTCTACCAAGATGCGGGAACCCGTTATGCCTTGTCGCTCATTTATTCCAGTCCATTCCTTTTGGGACTGAGCA
>OMRK01000183.1 GCA_900313515.1 uncultured bacterium
ATGACAAGTTGCCTGCTACCGTAAGTTCTGCAGTTCGCCCCGCAGAATTTCCTTCACTCCAGAAGTGAAGCGGCGGCAGTTTTACAAAGGAGGACACGTTTTTGAGTACTTATTATCCAGGTCAAACTCTCCAGTCTATTAAGGGCAATCTTAGCGGTGATGCCACTCCCGAGACCATCAGCCTCGAAGTCTTTCAAATAAATGATAACGGCGAAGCTTTCGCTAAGTTAGTTGTTCGTAACTCAGCTGGCGAAATAGTGGCAGAATCCCCAGAAGTCACTGATATAAGGGATCCCAGAGCCATGGGAGTCTTCGATTGGGGCACTTATGAACTCAGAGCAGCCGGAGCCATAGATTGTGGCACTCCCTCTGTTTACGTGGCCGTCCCCAGATCGGATGTACGTCCAGAGGTTTATGCCATTTGGCGCTGGGATGAGATGGGCCAGACTTTGGAATACGAAGCCAAGAGGTGCTTAGTGACCGCTGGCGGCGCAGAATTCCATTGGGCTCCCCTCCCCCAAGATTACGGTAACGACAGCTCTTGGATCGAGTCCATGCAAAACGAGTCAGGTGCGCAGGCCCCCGGAGAAGTGGAAGGCGTTATCGTCCACTACTACAAGGTGGGTGGAAGCACTAAGGTGGACAGAAATTCGGCTAAGTTCCGGGTGTCAGCAGGCGGTTTGAAAGTTATAGGTTAATTTGAAAAATGCAGGGGGGGAAGGCTCTTGCCTATGCGGGTCTTACAGATTCTTTTGGGGCCTGTTTTAGCGATTAAGGGTTTAGGTCTTCTGTGATATACTGGAGCAGGGGGCCTTTTTTATGGCAAAGATCTAAGAAAAAGCACTCACAAACATCCACGTTGATAGAGATGAAGTATTCAAAATATACCGTTATCCTTTACCTAAGCTTGATCGTACTGTGTGAATTGTTTTTTTTCAGGATGCTCCTGGCCGCAGATAAGCTTCCAGGCGACATTGGAGACGGGCGGTTATGTAATCTGATATCGGAGCACTGGCTGCATGTCGTTCAAGCTCGAGAGGCGGCGGCGGATCTATCCGAATTTTATCCTAATTCAAACACTTTAAGCTACAGCGATTGCTTCCTTGGTGCGGCCTTTCTATACGTGCCGCTACGTGTGCTGGGTGCAGACTTCTTTTCAGCTTATAAAATTTCTATATTGTTTCTGCATTTTCTAGGCAGTCTTTCTTTGTTTGCCTTCCTAGCCTATTGTCTTAACTTAAAGAAATCCGCCTCATTTCTGGGTGTTTTATGTTTCTCTTTCAGCAATTGCTATGCCATAAGAATGAGCATACACGTGCAGATGGTGTATATAAGCCTTCTCCCGCTTGTTCTGTATAGTTTCGGACTAGCTTATCGTCATTTGGCCTCAAAATGCAAGCGCAGACTGTTCGCAGCTATAGGCATAGTACTGTGGGTCTTGATAGCTTATTCGAGTTGGTACATTTTTTACTTCTCCATCCTCTTTGTAGCCATTCTGCTAATATGTTTACTCATTGAAGATTGCGCAAACAATAAAAAGCTCTTATTTAAGCTATGGAATCTGCCTAGGCAATATCACCTCGAGCTGATCACTTACACTGTCTGCTTCTTTATACTTCTCGTTCCTCTCGTAATGCTATACCTGCCAACGGCCTCATTGAACGGCTTGCGAAGCTGGGATGAAATAGTCAAGTGTTCACCCTGGCCCTGCGATATTGTAAACGTCGGAGAGCACAACTTCATTTTTGGCAGCCTATTTAAGGCAGATATGCTAGCTAAAATCAGGGATAAGTACGAGTATCATATAGATCAAGGTTGGTCCATAGCGTTTATTGTTGTGCTGGGATTTCTTTTAGTGCAATACCGTAAGCATTACGATCGTTACGTTCGGCACGACAATTCGAGCACGGTAGTTAAGGCTCTAATAATGTCCTTGCTGTTTGCACCGTTGCTCATCGTGGACATTCATGGCTACTCTCTTTGGTACATTGTATATAAACTCATGCCAGGTGCAGGATCTCTGCGAATGATAGCACGTTGGTGGTTCTTTTTACTCCTGCCAGCTAGCATTTTATTGGCGTTTTTACTGAGCCATTATAAATTTAAAAGCAGACATTCTATGGCAGTGATCGCAGTTTTAGTTTGGCTGACAAACATCAACTGTATAAAAACTACCAGGAGCAAATATTTTGACCAGGAGCTGTTAGCCTGCGTTCCCCCTCCCCCGCCCAAGGCAAAAATTATTGGCATGTACACCACTGGAAAGATCAACGATAAGTTTTTCGACACTAATTATCAGCTCGATGCCTGGCAGATAGCTGACCATTACGGCGTAAAAACTATCAACGGCTATAGCGGCCTATTCCCTCCTTCGTTTAAGCTACTCTCAGACTACTGTACCACTCTGCTCTATCCCATAACAGCCATGAAGTATAAGAATATAAACGGGATACGTGACGACATTTACCTCTATAACGTACATACACGCACTTGGAGTCTGTGCCCTAGCTCTTACTATCCCCCCATTGAGTTAAACAAAATCTACCAATTTTCTCAAGAAGGCTGGGCCTCTTGTTTGGGAGATTTTTACGGCACAGAAAGCTGGGGGCGAGGAGTGGGACCGAGCTCATGCATACTGTTAAAAATACCCTCAACATCACAAGCTACCATTTCCATGACCATACAATCGCTACGCTCACCAAGAGAAGTCAACATCTTGGTCAATGGACGAAGCGTTGGTAGCCCCTTCATCGCTGAACTCAAAAGCTCAACATTTTCATTTGAGATTCCCCCTGCCTTTATCCCGGAGGGTAAAACCTGGATCGATCTGGTAATGGCTAGAGAAGAATATGAATCCATATCTTACACTCTACTTCCCGAATCAAAGGTACTCGAACCTCCGTTGCTCTGGTTAATCGATTTGAAAGTATCATCAAAAACACCTAAGCAATAAATTTTTCTCTGAAAGCGGGAAAAAGCTGGTGTTTACGGAACATGGCAGTTGCGTGGTTTTGTGGTTATGAATCCCCTGCCTTTAGGGATGGGGAGTGTAAAGAATTCTGGTGTTGTCGAGGCGGAGGTTCACAGCGATGGGTTCTCGTAGAGGTTTTTCCCAAGACGGAATGGCTGATAGGCTTAATCCAACTTTGGAGAGCAAAGGAATAAGAGAGCATGAAGAGAGGCTAAGGAAAGCGCTGCCAAGCAGACTGACTGCTGAAAAAAAGGCCGAAGAGGCACGGGCGGCTCATCGTCGAGCTACCGAAGAAGCTAAGTTAACTCAAGAGAAAGAGAACGAACACAAGAGGCGCATGGAGGAGCTTGCCCAGCTGCACCACATGAAATGTTCCGAATGCGGTCTCGATCTTCAGCTGGAGCCTGTAAAAGAATTCGAATTGACTGCCCCTACCTGCGAAAACTGCGGCGGCATATTCATAACTCAAAAGCAGATTGCAGAAATAAGAGCCCATTACAGCGTGAGCAAAAAAGTAGCTCGTCTAGGGCGGGCAGTGATCAGCTTAATTCATAAAGACCGCAAACCCAAGGAGCCATCTGAACAATCTCAATCAGATAGCCAGGAAGTTTCCACACTGGCGGCAGCCAATGTTCATTACATGAAGTGTCCCATGTGCGGTTTAGATCTGCATTCAGAGCGGATAGAAGAGTTCGAAATTGAAGCTCCAGTTTGCGAAGGCTGCAGAGGTATCTTTATAACCCAAGATCAGGTGAAGGCCATAAAAGAACACTACAGCGTAAAAAGAAAAGTTGGCAGTTTTCTGGGTGCCCCCATATCCTTGAGCAAGAAACACAGGGAAAAGGGCTGAGCTCTGGACAAAGGTAAAAAGGCTAAGCCACCCTCAGAGAACTAACAGTATTGGTCCCGGTGAGGATTGTTCTGCCCTTCCAGGGACACAATGTTGAGGTGCTCCGCATTGTGCCTGGCGATAGAGTCCTTGACCCGCTCTATCCACCGCGGCTCAATCATGAGCGACATGCCGCAGGACAGCTCCCCCCCATGCACGCAGCGTGGGACAGGAGCTATACGATTGGGAATATCCTCACCGTCCAATATATCGTGCAGGGCTAGGCCCTGCAGATAATTACTGAAAAGTATGTAATAGCTAAGCTGGCTACTTGGCACTTATCATCTCGACAAAGGCGCCCACGCGAGTGCGCAGTTGCTCGGCGTCTGTATCGGCGTAATCCGTTTCCAGGCTGAGTACTGGAACACCAGCTTCTTTAAGGGCACGACTGACCTGATACTTCTCGGTATCGTACAAGCAGCAGAACTTAAGGTTGCAGTCTATAACACCATCGACATGATATTCTTTAACCATGCGCATAATATCATCGATGCGCCCCTTATTGGGAGTGAAACAGGCGCAGTTGGTCTTCATATAACGCTCAGCCAACGCCATGAACTGGCCCTCAAGGGTCTCCTGGGTCTCATCCACCAAGTTTTCAAAGTAACGGTTGCCTGTACACATCTCCTCACAAACCACCACTGCACCACTGGTTTCGATAATTTGGTGCAATTTCCAGTTGGGCACGGCCAAGGGAGTTCCAGTAACCAGAATGCGCTTAGCTCCAGCCTCGGCCACCGAGACTCCGTCTTTAATACGCTGTTCCAGTTCATCGGCCAAACGATTGCACATCTTAGCACAGCGCACCGGATCGTCAAAGAAGGAAATCTGCATCATAAGCAGGGCATCGCGTCCAGAGATAGGCAGACACTCTGACTTGCGACAATCAAAGACACGCTTTAGGGCCTTGCGTCTCTCGTTTATAACTTTAATGGCCTCCGCCAATTTTTGCGGCGTAATAGTATTGCCTGTGAACTCTTCCACCCTTTTGGCAAAGGCCGCAATTTCATCTTTCCAGCGCACAATGTCCTGGGGACGCTTCATCTGGGGCACGTCCATTACATACATCGGAACATCCTCGCCCAAAATTTCATAGGCCTTTTTCTTGGCATCGCAGGTGGTCTCTCCCACATACATGTCAGCGATGCGGAAGAAGGGGCAGGTACGTCCCAGGCGAGCACCAACTGAAGCTTTAACTAATGGACAGGTGCTCTTGGGGAGAACCTTTTCGCCATCGGGCACCCAAAATTGAGAACCGCCACAAAGTCCGGTAACGATGCCGTTAGCTGCAATAATCACCTCATCGGGCACATAAACGCAGAAGGTACCAAAAACTTTGCGCCCTTCCTGCTGAGCCTTAACTAATTCAGCAGGGCGGATGCCATGCACCTCAGAGATAACCAAATCCCAAAAATCCATAGCCTTGGGACGGTTCTTCTGACTCAAAAAGACATCGCCAACAGCGGTCGGCAAAACCTGGCATAACAAATCGTGATTTTCCAAATCCATACCCAAGTCTTGCCACATACTCCTGTAATCGGACATTATTAAAATTCCTCACTAATAATTGTAAATCCCATGCCCCCACAGCTCACACCGTTATATATTTGTTTATATATCTATAAATTCCTACAAAATACAAAAATGCCAATCGCCAACTCCGATATGTCGCGCCTGGCAATACTTGGAAGAGATTGGACGCGTACTAATTTTCCACGAGGAATCCAACCGCTGCCAACAATAGACTGCAAAGGGTAACAAAAATAGAACGCAGTTCCGTCGAAAACCTAGCGCTCTTGCGCCATCTGCTCAACGGCCTCTAAAGCCCTCTCTATTTCATAATCTTCAGTAAAATAAGAGAAACTGAAGCGAACCGTACCGCGCTCTGCCGTACGTAAAGCCTTATGCATTCGGGGAGCACAATGGGCCCCTGGACGAGTAGCTATCCCATAGTTTTCACTTAAAATGAAGGAAACTTCACTTGAATCGTATCCCTCTATATTGATGGAGACAATGGCTGCCCGTGGATACTTCTCAAAATCGCCATAGACAGTTACGCCATCTATACGGGAGACCCCCTCATAGAAGCGACGAGTAAGTGCTTCCTCACGTCGGCCGATTTCCCCTAATCCGACGCTTTCAATAAATTCCAAAGCAGCCCCCAGACCAGCCAAACCATGGCCGTTCAAGGTACCGGCCTCCAAACGCACCGGATAATCGGACGGTTGTTCGTGCAAATAGGACTGCACACCGCTGCCGCCCCGCTTCCAAGGCCGGATTTCTACACCGTTACCAAAGCACAGACCGCCCGTTCCCTGCGGGCCCATCAGCCCCTTGTGACCGGTAAAGCAGAGAATATCTATGTTATCTTGCTCCAAATTTAAAGGCAAGTCACCGGCCGTCTGCGAAGCATCCACAATAAAGAGCAGGCCATGTTTATGAGCGATTCTGCCAATCTGGGCAATATCCAGACTATTTCCAGTTACATTGGAAGCATGAGTGCAGATAATGGCTCTGGTATTTGACGTAATAAGCCGTTCAAACTCAACATAATCGATCTGCCCCCGGGAATTGGCTGGAACAAATTTCAGTTTGACATCGTGCTCAGCCTCAAGAGCATAAAGTGGGCGCAGAACCGAGTTATGCTCCAAATCGGTAGTAATAATTTCTGTGTGAGGTGTAAAGGTGCCAAAGATAGCGATATTTAGAGCTTCAGTGGCATTACAGGTAAATACCGTATGATCGAGACGTGGACATCCGAAAAACTCAGCTATCTTACGGCGTACATCATAAACGGCACGACTAGCTTTTAGCGAAACCGC
>OMRK01000060.1 GCA_900313515.1 uncultured bacterium
TCCGGGACGCAGGTCGGCTATGGCTGCCCTCTATTTAGCCCTGCGCACCATTTTACGTCTCTTCGCCCCCTGCCTTCCCTACATTACTGAGGAAGTTTGGTCCTGGCTTTTTGCCACCGAATCTGGCCGGGAGCGTTCCATCCACACCAGTCCCTGGCCTACGGTGGAAGAGTTGGAAACTGCCCAAGTTGAAGGTTCTTCCAGCGGTGACATTTACAGTTGTGCAGTGGAGGTTCTCTCCAAAATCCGCCAAGCCAAAACTCAGGCCCAAAAGAAACTGCGCTGGCCGGTGGAGAAGCTGCAAATTAAGGGTTCTGCCCAAGATCTGGCCTCATTACAGAAGGCCCTACCCGACGTTCTCCTGGCCGGTAGCGCCGAGGGAGCCGAGGTAGTCACAGAAATAATCGAAATCGAGGGAGATGAGCATTTCAGTGTAGAGGTAACTCTGGCTGAAAACCTGCCCGAAGAGTAAGCACATATCCTCCAGCTGGTATCGGGAGAATTTCCGAAACCAGCCTTCAACCGGGCGGCCTAACCTAAAAGACGGGCCGCCTTGGCAGAGTGCACCCGCCTTCCGAAAACCTCTGCCAGCCCCACCCCCGCGCAACTAAGTGCAGAATTTCTGCCACAACAGTTACTTTCGTGCTAATTTTAATTTGCTCATTGCTAATTGCCAATTCTGCCTACCCCGCAACCGCCCACCCTAGCTCTCTACCCGCGCCAGTGCACCCCACGCTTAACTTCTAATTACGAATTACGCATTAAGCATTACGAATTATTAATTGTTAATTGCTCATTGCTAATTTAAAAAAATTTTTCTCAATCAACAAATTCTAACGCTAATAAAACACAACCCGAGTATAATGGAGCTTGAATTTTTAGATTATTTTTCAGGGAGCTAATTGAAAATGGCTGTTAAGACGTACGAGTTTCAAGCCGAAGCCCGCCAGCTTTTGAATTTAGTCATCAATTCCATCTATTCCAATAAAGAGATCTTCCTGCGTGAGTTGCTTTCCAACGCCTCCGATGCTATGGATAAGCTGCGCCTGGAGGCCCTGCAGAATTCCGAACTAAAAGCTGATCTTTCCGATTTACACATTACCATCGAGCGCGACGAAAAAGAGCACACCTTGAAGGTAATCGATAACGGAATCGGCATGAACGCCGAAGAGTTGCAAAACCTGATCGGGACCATCGCCCGCTCGGGCACGGCCGAGTTCTTACAAAAGGCCTCAGACGATAAGAGCAAGGCGGCTGAGCTTATCGGCCAATTCGGTGTAGGCTTCTACTCAGTATTTATGGTAGCCAAGAAAGCGGTTATCGAAACTCGCAAAATTGACGAGACCGAAGGGCACCGTTGGGAGTCTGTTGGCGATGGCTCTTACACAATCGAGGATGCCGGCGAATTGCCGCAGGGCACCGCTATCACCCTTTATCTTAAGGATGTTGACGAGGAGAACGAAATTGCCGATTACACCAGAGAGTGGGTTATCCGCGATCTGGTCAAGAAATATTCCGATTTTATTTCCTATCCAATCAAGATGATGGTAACCAAAATCGAGAGCGCGCCAGCCGAGAAGGAGGGCGACGAACCTAAGACCATCGAAAAAGAGGAATTGGAAACCCTCAACTCCATGAAGGCTCTGTGGGCCCGCCCTGAAAGCGAAGTCGATCCCAAGGAGTACAACGAATTCTATAAGCATATCTCCTACGATTGGCAGGATCCTATGAAGGTCATCACCATGAAGGGTGAGGGCACCTTCGAGTTCCAGTCCCTGCTCTTTATCCCCGCCAAAGCTCCTTACGATATGTACATGCCGGAGAGCAAGCGAGGCGTGCAGCTCTACGTCAAGCGCGTGTTCATTATGGACGATTGCGAAGAGCTGGTTCCCCCCTATCTGCGCTTCCTGCGCGGTGTGGTCGATTCCAGCGACCTTTCCTTGAACATCTCTCGTGAAATTCTGCAAAAGAACCGCCAGATTAAAGCCATAAACAAGAGTATAGTCCGTAAAGTGCTGGGCACTTTGAAAACTATGCTTGAAGAGAAGCCCGAAGAGTACCGCAAATTCTGGGCCGAGTTCGGCAAGGTCTTAAAGGAAGGTCTCTACAACGACGCTTCCCAGCGCGAAAAGATTCTGGATGTAATGCTGGCCACTTCCACCCACTCCGAGGAGCTCACTACCCTCAAAGATTACATTTCCCGCATGAAAGAGGGCCAGGAGGAGATCTATTACCTCACCGGCGAGAACATGGCCCACGTACAGAAAGCCCCGCAGCTTGAAGCCTTCCGAGCCAAAGGCATTGAGGTATTGCTCTTTAGCGATCCCATCGATACCGTTTGGGTGGAGATGGTTTCCGATTACCAGGGTAAAAAATTCAAATCGATTGTTCGTGGCGATGTCGAACTGGGCAGTGAGGACGAGAAGAAGGAAGCCAAGGAGAAGCTGGATCAGGAGCGCAAGGATATGGCGGCCATGCTCGGCTGGATGGGCACCAACTTGGACAAGAAGGTTAAGGAAGTCCGCGTTTCCAACCGCCTGACCAACTCTCCCGCCTGCATTATCTCCGATGAGCATGATCCTAACCCGGCTATGGAGAAGATCCTTCGCTCGATGGGTCAGGCCATGCCCGACTTTAAACGAATTTTGGAGATAAATCCTGAGCATCAGGTAATTAAGCGCCTGCACGAACTTTATTCTGAAAAAGGCGATGACGAAGAGCTCAGATCGATGGTAGAGCTTATCTACGACCAGGCCGTTTTAGCCGAGGGTGGCGAATTAAGCGATCCCAGCGCCTTTGCTGCCGCCTTGAGCAAGGTCATGAGCAAAGCATTGGGTTAAAATAACAGACGGCTCGAGAACAAACATTCCCGTGCCGAATTCTTACGAGAGCGGTCTCTGATTGAGGCCGCTTTTTCGTATGCTATCTTACGCAGCTTCTCAAGCCCAAATATTTCCAGCTATAA
>OMRK01000021.1 GCA_900313515.1 uncultured bacterium
GTTTATCAGTTGTGGGTAACTTGGGCGGACAAGGTTAACAGTCGAATTAAAGAACGGCTTCGGTTGTTCTTTTTTTTGGCGGATAGGGCCTCTGGTAAGAAGGGTTCTGGAGTGATCCGTGAAGCCATTGTATGGCTGGGTTGCTGTCAGGGCTCTTTTTTAGGTTTTACCGTCAAATCCTTAGCGAGGAGAGTCAAAATGGCTAAGAAGGAAGTGCGAGTGATCATCAGCTTGGCTTGCCAGAGCTGCAAGCGCCGTAATTACGCTACGAAGAAAAACAAGCAGAATGATCCCGATCGTTTAGAGTTGAAGAAGTACTGCCGTTTCTGCAGAAAGCACACGCTTCACAAGGAGACTAAGTAACCGTGGCTGGTTCCAGCAGTTCAGCACGCAGTAAGGCTCGCCGCGGTAGAACTGACAAATCGCAGACTCAAGTTAAGGCCTCAGACACCCTGGCACAGGGCGGGAAAGAAGCAACTTCCAACAAAAAGCTGACGAACCTTCACGAAACGACAGGTCTTCGCGGCTTGTATGACAAGGTGGTTAGGTTTCTGGTTTCTGTCAAGGATGAGATGGGACGCGTGACCTGGCCGACAGGCGGAGAACTTCGTGTCTCTACCATAGTCGTCATGTTCACTTTGATTTTAGTTGCTTTGTATATGGGTCTCGTTGACGTTGCGTGTAGCTGGGTTTTCGGTACGCCGAAAATTTAATTGATGAGCCGGGTGGATGAGAAAAATTAAGCAGATTTTTCTCAAAAGAAAATGTGACCTAAACATTGGACAATGGCAGTTGAGTCTGTTTTAAACGAAGTTGCTGAAAAGACATTCTTTGATATAGATTCGAATTTGCCCGAAGGTGCAGACAGACCATGACAGAAGAAGATAAGATTGGCAAAATAGAGGAGATGGGCGGCAGCGAATCGGAGCTTTCTGCTTCCAGCGTAGAAACGGAAAGCGAGTCTGATGCTTTCGATGAGAACGATCCCGATGCTCCCAAGTGGTATGTTGTCCATACCTATTCCGGCTATGAGAATAAGGTTTGCGAGAATTTGACCAAACGTATTTTCACCCAGAATATGCGTGATCAGATCTTCCAGGTCTTGGTGCCTGTGGAGGAAGAGGTCAGTTTTTCCACCGATGGCAATAAGAAGCAAAAGAAGCGCACCATTAAGCGCAAGATCTATCCCGGCTATGTCCTGATCCGCATGAAGATGACTGACAAGTCGTGGTATGTTGTGCGCAATACCCCCGGCGTGACCGGTTTTGTCAGCCCTGGTCTCAAGCCAGTCCCTCTCCCAGCCGACGAGGTGGAAAAGATCAAGCAGCTCATGGGCTTGTCTGCTCCCGTCAAAGTAAATATTGAGCTGGAAGTTGGGCAGGTTGTTAGAATTACC
This sequence comes from uncultured bacterium, assembly GCA_900313515.1. Classification (GTDB taxonomy): domain Bacteria; phylum Vulcanimicrobiota; class Xenobia; order Xenobiales; family Xenobiaceae; genus Bruticola. The sequence continues at coordinate 1,397 of OMRK01000021.1, forward strand.
AGCGGTGCCCTGCAAGATCGCACAGGAACGGTAGTCGAGGTGAATCCCGAGAGCGAGAAGGTAAGAATTCTCGTTAATATGTTTGGTCGTGAAACACCGACCACAGTCGAGTTAGGTCAAGTTGAAAAAATATAGCAACTGTCTTTCTGTAGTTTTGCCTAGGCACAGCTCGAACCTGTGTTGAGCTATGGAAAGTGCAGTTTAGCTACCGAGGTGTAAAGTAAAAATGGCAAAGAAAGTAAAAGCCATAATTAAGTTGCAGATTCCTGCGGGAAAAGCCAATCCCGCTCCCCCAGTAGGCCCGGCTCTTGGTCAGCACGGACTCAACATCATGGAGTTCGTTAAGCAGTACAATGAGCGGACTTCCCGTGACGTAGGAATGATCATCCCCGTTGAAATTACCGTTTACGAGGACAAAACATTCTCCTTTATCACCAAGACCCCTCCGGCCAAGACTCTGTTGCTCAAAGAAGCTGGCATTGAGCATGGTTCCTCTGAGCCCAACAAGACTAAGGTTGGCAAGGTTACTTCTGCCCAAATTCGTAAAATTGCTGAGATCAAGATGAAGGATCTCAACGCTAACGATATTGAGGCAGCTATGAAGATTATTGCTGGTACGGCTCGTAGCGCTGGCATTGTGGTGGAAGATTAGTAATTTTTTGATTGGTTGAAAGTGCTCTACCATTTTACTAGAGACTTGAAGGTAAAGCACTAGAGTGGGAGGGCTGTTCCGTAAAAAGGCAGCCTGTGTACCACATGGAGGTTTAAAGTGGCGAAGAGTAGTAAAAAATTCGCAGAGGCTTCGAAGCAGCTCGAAAAAGGTAAGGCTTATACTTTAGCCGAGGCCGTGGACTTGGTAAAAAGACTCTCCTATGCTAAGTTTGATGAAACGGTTGAGGTTCATTTCCACCTCGGCATAGACTGCAAGAAATCCGATCAGAACATTCGTGGCACCATCGTGTTGCCCAATGGCACAGGTAAAACCCTGCGCATTTGCGTAATCACCAAAGAGGACAAGATCGAAGCAGCCGAGCGGGCTGGCGCCGATGTTGTCGGCTTTGATGATGTAATTGCCAAGATCAAGTCCGGCTGGTCCGATTTTGATATCTGCGTGGCAACTCCCGATGTTATGGGTGTAATTGGTAAAGAGTTAGGCCGTGTGTTAGGCCCGCGCATGCCAAATCCGAAGTCCGGCACAGTCACCCCCGATCTGGTTAAGACGATTTCCGAGTTCAAGAAGGGCAAACTTGAGTATCGTAACGACAAGCACAACTGTGTGCACAGTATTTTAGGCAAGGTCAGCTTTGATGCCGCCAAGCTGTCTCAGAACTTTAATACTCTGTTCGATGCCATTTTGAAGGCTCGCCCCGTTGCTGTTAAGGGTACATACGTCCGCTCGATTTATTTGAGCAGCTCTATGGGTCCCAGCATCAACATAGACGTGCTGAGCGCCACCCAAGGTGCAGCAGCTGTATCTCGTTAGCAATTAACTTGACCGACTAGAGCTAGCCGCCTACTTCAAGCTTTGTGCAGAGAAGTAGGCGGCTGTTTTTTTGAGCGACCCCCTTGACTTTTGATATTTATAGACTATAATATCTGTGTTCACGGGGTTATAGCTCAGTTGGGAGAGCACTTGCATGGCATGCAAGGGGTCAAGGGTTCAAGTCCCTTTAGCTCCACCATACATTACGACGGAAGCCTCTCCTATTCGGAGGGGTTTTCTTTTTGTCCGGCGCTTGTACAATTCTTACACCGGCGTTCTTCGCCGGACTACTTGCGTCGCTACCCTTCGAATTAATCTACCAGACTCACGACTGGCAAGAGACATTTTTGGTCGTTAGACAAGCCCCAAAACTGCCTACTTGCCTAAATACCGGTGAGAGGACCTATGGGTGTAGGTAGCCGCCCACAAAGGCACACGCCAACAAGCCGATTTTGAACCATTCTCCCAGCCTTAATAAAAGTCAATACTCCGTCCTAAGACACTATTTTAAGTCACATAGCGTTTTACGATCGCGTTTTTTCCGCTTTCTGTACAATTCTCCGATATTTTGTAAAAAAGAGCAAAGGGAATTCCACAAGGGTAACGAAGTCGCGGTGACGCTGCTCGTGTGGTAGCGTGGTTCAGAGCCAGGGCTTTGAATCTGAGTTCTTGGCAGTTACACCGTCGACGGTTCGGTCGCAGGAGTGCGGACTTACGGCGAAGGGTATTTGTGCGCAGGAACAGATCAAAGGTTATAATTTTATCCCGCGTCCATTTGGGACGGTTGAGCAAGTTTTCTAGGAATTTTTGAGAGTTATTCTTTGTTGTAGCCTCAACTGGTTCAAGTGGTTGTTTGATGGGAATGAGTTAGCCGTTTTTTAGGAGACGTAAATATGGCATATAGGCCCTGCAGGTTTCGTAGCTCAGTTTTGGGCATTTTCCAGTGCGAGAAACATATGTTCCAGCATTCTAGCCCGGAAATTTATAGCGAGCTATATGAGTTCTGCTATGACAATGTCCCGGATCGTTTCTGCGGTTATATAGATTTTGGCTTCAGCTTAGACGGTGAGACTCCCAGGATTTTCATAAATTGCACCCACCCCTATCAGTCTCGCCCGTTACAGAGCTTCCGTGACTGCTTAGACGACTGTGATTATCATGACAAAGAGGGCGAATCTCTCGGATAGTTTGTCTGCCCCTAACTGAACCGCCTAGGTTGGGAGTTGATGCCTAGGCTTTTTTTGTCTCGGGCATTATCTGTTTGTCTGGTTGCGTTTGTTCTCGGGGACGAATCGCTTCTTAAGACTGACGATAAAAGAATCCGGTAATCCTTGGTTATTCAGAGCAAAAGTTGATTGGATGACGAGTTTTCAAGCGGAATTGGGTAGAATAGCATCTGCTCCCTGTGTTTTACGCAGAGAGTCTTTCGGTTGTATCATCTACCGTCGTGATTCCCATGATTACATTCCTTGCGACAGGCAGGCTCTAGAGATACTTTTGTTCTGCAGAAATAAGGGCGGTAAGGTTAATTACGAAGAGTTGCCTGCCGCTTTAAGGTCTCAAGTCAGTAATGTGTCCTACGACCAGTTTATGAACCTATGCGCCTCTATTGAGGTAGTGAAGGACGGTTGTTTTAACGGATACATACTCGACAATGCCTTTGTGGGTTCGCACAACCATTTAAGCGCTCCCACCAGCATTGATCTGCAACTCACCCGCTACTGCAACCTTAAATGTGAGTACTGTCTTTACGATGCCGGCCTTCCCCAGGATCGTGAACTCACCATGTCAGAATTAGATGGTCTGTTTTCGCAACTTTGCTCACTAGGTGTGTATATAGTCAACATTGTCGGCGGTGAGCCTCTGGGTCGCAAGGATTTTCCTGATGTAATAGGCATGGCCAACAAGTATGGTCTTTGCGTAAACGTAGCCACAAACGCTGCTTTGGCTACCAAAATAATGGAAGAGCGTTTGACGGGGCTGTCTATAAATTCTTTCAAAATCAGCCTAGACGCTGGAAGTGAAAAGATCTATGACAATATACGCGGTGTACGTTCCTACCGTAAGGTGATGCGTGGCATCGGACACCTGCGTGCGGCTTGTCCACAAGCAAAGGTCTATTTCCATGTCAATGTTTTTCGGGATAACTGTTCAGAAATTCCATCTATTGTGAAAAAAGCTGAAGAACATGGTGTAGACAAGCTAATTTTCGATCTAGTTCTGCCTGTGGGCCGAGCTTCCAAAGCTATCAAACAAGTGCTCAACCAAGATGAAGCCAAGAAGACTATAAAAATAATAGACAATATTGCCCAGAGCAATCCTCTGCACATAGAGGTAAATGCCTTGGTTCCCCCGTTGCGTCCGATGCGCCGTGCTTTTGAAGGTTTAGGTTGTGAATGTGGTCGTACAGAGCTCTTTGTCTCTTCCAATGGCTTGATCTATCCCAGTATTCTTTTGAGCTCATTCCCTACCTGGAAAGTAGGAGATATTCGTAAAAACAAGCTCTTTGATATCTGGAACAGATCCGCTGTTTTGGAGAACTGGCGCTCTGAGGCCGTGAGCCGCAAATGCCGTTCATGCCCCAAAGTGGGCTTCTGTCGTGGCGGCTGCCGCGCTCGCACCTTAATCCTCACCAAAGATTTAAAAGGTAAGGATCCATTCTGTAACTACACCGAAAAAACACCTGACGCCTCCCGCACCTAATCCACAAAACCTCTGCTTAGCAGCTTACCTACCTAGATTTTTCTGCGAGATGATAAATTTGCTGAACAGAGGTAATAAAAACATGAATGAACTTGCCCAAAGCGGTTGTGAAATAGAGCAAAGTAGAGGATCTATTCAGTGTTCTGTCCCTGTCCCCACATAGCATTCAGCTCAACCACAACATTGCAGTCGTACCCTTATATGGCAACCGCAATGTGGCTGGTGTGGGGAGGCAGCCTTGTTGGCGCTCTCATATTCTTCATATGTTCTTCCGACTATACGTTTAAAAAGCAGCACTTGTGGTACGGTTTAACCGCAGGATTGTGCATCTCCTCATTCTTACTGGTCATGTTGAGTGGCGCTCTGAGCAGCCAGTATTTTCCGCTCCTCTATGTAGCCTTGGTAGTCAGCGCCCTGCGCGGCGCGATCTGGCCAACCTTGGCTTTCTGCACATTTTCCACCATATCGGCCTACCTCAGCAGCGGACGTGGCTTAGAGATATTTAGCGATATTGAGATGCTTACCAAGCTGCTTTTGTTGCCCTTCATGTCCATAGTCTGTTATTTCGTAAATATTTCGATAAACAGGCCACTCACATTCCAAGAAAGAAATATGGATGCCCGCGTAGATCGCGCTTACTCCATCGCCCGTGACAGAGCTGCTCAAACGGAACAGACAGAGCTGAAATTTTTCGCAAGCAACCGCAAACTTTACAGCCTAGTTCAGCTTTTTCAGAAACTTTCCAGCAAACGCTCTACCGGCGTCATCATAGATGAAGTCATCCGTTTTGCCCGTGAAGAAGTCCGTTCCCAGATTGCCTTTATAGCCTTAAATGACGAGGGAGTTTGGAAGACTCCGCGTTTTATAGGAATTAACGAAGTTACTGCCCGCATAATCAGCCAAAAAATTCAGGCTGGAATCTTTAATAAGGTCATAAAAGACGGCGACTATATCAACTACAATAATTCCCACTACCACACTCAAGGCAAAGGCGAACATATTACCAAGCCCTTCGACGGCAACGGTCTGAGGCTGGAAAGTTTGCTAGTAGTGCCCCTAAAGGATGCCAGCGGTCGTAAGCCTTTCGGCATCCTAGCTGTGGCTAACAAAGTTTTAAGTGAGAAATACAACACTGAAGATATAGATTACCTCAACCTGCTGGCTACTGAGGCGGCCATCACTCTGAGTAACATGGATCTCTACAGTAGGTTAGAGCTTTCCTACTATGAGATGATTTTGGCCTTAGCCCAGGCTATTGAAGCCAAGGACACTTACACTAGAGGCCATGTTTCACGCGTAGAACAGCTTTCCGTCTTTATCTGTCAGTGCATAGGCCTAGATAAAGAAAACACCGAGCTTATAGCCAAGGCCGCTATATTGCACGATGTTGGTAAGATCTCCATTCCCGACCACATACTCCTCAAGCCCGGTCCACTGACATTCGAAGAATTCCAGGTAATGAAAACTCATGCTTCCAATGCCAGACTTATTTTAGACCACATAACTTCGTTGCCCGCAAACATGGTGGAAATTGTAGTACACCACCATGAGCGTTACAACGGCGGCGGATACCCAGATCAGCTAAAAGGACGAGCAATTCCTGTAGGCTCCCAAATTATAGCTGTGGCTGACTCTTACGATGCTATGGTAACCGACCGACCTTATCGACGCGGCTTGTCCAGAGAAGAAGCCTTAAAGAGAATCCGCGAAGGCAGCGGCACCCAATTTTCTCCCTACATAGTGGAAAAATTTTTGCAAAATGTCGAAAGCATTGAAGACTTTGAAAATCTCCCCCACTACTTTGACTATGAACTTAAAGAAGCCGAAGAGGCAAACGGAGCTTTCGATGAGGACGGCCCAGAAGCTTAGTAATTCCAGTCAAAAAGCGAGGCCTACCAATTGCCCTTCCAGTGCTAGGCAAAACTTGCCGTTCCCATTTCATCGGCCGAGTTTATTTACTCACAAAATCCCCAAGCAGACTTTTAGCCCTGCCGACTCGGCCAAAACGAGCGGCGCATACAAAACTGTTCCTGTTTAACTATTGCCAATAGAATCTAGAAAGGATAAGCTTAGATATGAGTTCTCCGGATAATTGGCAGCGACCTTTCCCTTTATTGCCGATCTGCGAATTTGTCTGCCCGCCTGGACAGGTTTTAGATTTGAAGATACCCAGCAAAGAATACCATGAAAAACTTTTTCAATATGCCCAAAAGCACACCTATTCTCGTTTAGCCATCGCTTACATTAAGGAAGAGACGGCCGACAGTGTATCATTCTATGACGTTATGACAGTAGTAAATATGAACACTGTAAAAATGATAAACGAAAACGACAGTAGATATTGGGTTCTGCAGGTATCGGGAGGAGTGCGTGCTACGGTTCAGAACATAGGGAAGGTTTTCGAACAGGATTTCTACCAAGCCTATTTAGAACCGTACGATGAACATTTTCCCGTCTTAGGATACTCACAAACTTTTTTTCTGCTAATGCCCCTATGGACTCAGATCAGACGCTTAAGTGCCTGCAGCGACTGTTATGAAAGCCTAGTGCCCTCCCATGGCAACCGTTATTTCAGCGGTTACATGCATGATCTTCCCAGATTTTTGGAGGAAACCGCTTCTCGCTTAAGCCTAACCTACCCTCAGCAGGTAACCTTCATGTCTGCCAAAACCCTGAGCGACAAGGTAGAATTTCTGCTCAATCGATTGCGTGATCTAGCAAAATTAGGTGGTCGCTTCAAAATTACCACTATAAATTATGAACACTTATGCAGAATAAATCGCAATGCCCTACCTAAAAAGAATTAAACGCTATCGGATATTTTTGCCTCCCATATCTTGAGGCGGAGGTTTTACAGTATCGATTTGCGCACTGATCAGCAGGCAAAAAAAATACAGGTTCAAGAAATTTTTCCATAATTTTTGACGAGATTTTTACTATTTATCTCTATACTTTTAAACTTTCCGTCGTAAAATACAGTCGGGGGTACAGTGTGATCTGGCTAGTGCCAAACTACTAACAGGGGCAGATAGGTTACTCTATGGATGGTATAAGTTCCCATTTGAACTCGAATATAAGTTCCAATTACACTTTGGGTGCTACCCTGCAGCCTTCTGTTTCTTCAGCCGGTAGCAATAGTCAAACGAGTCCAACGTGTATTTTAGCCGACATGGTCACCCTGGAAGGGGACGGTTCAGATTCTCAAACTCACGCCGGTGCTTTGCCTACACGTTTCCGTATGGCTGAAGTTTGTGCAAGCTCCACTCCCACACAGCCTATAGGTTCCGCCCCCAGCTCTACTGGGGTGCAGCAAACTTCTGGGGATTCCCCGACTTCTGCGTCACAGTCTACGTCGGTTTCCGAGCAGCCACAATCGGTGGAAGCCTCCGAAACGTCTTCGTCAAGTGAAGCCTCTTCCTCCGCGGTGCCCGCCCAAACTTCAGAGACAGAAACTACTCCTGAGTCTGAAGCCCCTGCTAGGGGTTTGAAAAAA
>OMRK01000127.1 GCA_900313515.1 uncultured bacterium
AAGTCCGTTTTATGGCGCGGCCCTATGTTGCACGGAGTTATGCAGCAATTTTTGGAAGATGTGGCCTGGGGCGACTTAGATTATTTGATAATGGATCTGCCACCGGGTACCGGAGACGTACAAATGTCCATATGCCAATTAGCTCCAATATCTGGTGCGGTCATAGTATCTACTCCCCAGGATTTAGCCTTAAATGTGGCCGTCAAGGCAATAGATCTGTTCAATGCCTTAGAGCGCCCCATAGCTGGACTTATCGAAAACATGAGCTTTTACATATGTCCCAAGTGTGGCGAACGCCAAGATATCTTCGGAACAGAAGGAACGCAGGCCATGTGTGAGGAGTTCAAGGTGCCTCTGTTGGGTACCCTTCCACTGGAAGCTGGTGTCCGTAAATATGGCGATAAGGGAACTCCCATTGTTTTATCGGATCCCGATGCGGCTTCCGGCCAAGCCTTCGATCAAACGGCCCGTTGCTTGGCGATAAGATTGGCTGAGTTAGCTGTTCAGTAAGATTGCCTCCCCTGCCTACACTGGATAATGGAAGACGGTAAGTCTATGACAATTCTGCGTCGTATGAACATCCGTATGTTTTGCGTGCTCAACTTGTCAGAACTGCTCCTTGTCCTCTGACATGCAAAGATCTGGCTAAAATTTGCCATCTTGCGATTCCAAGGGACGGCCGGTGAGTGTACAACTGATCACATACGGCCACATAAACAAGTTGACTTTTTGAAAAACATGTATTACGCTGGATGCAATCGTAGGATAGATGGGAGTAACTTGTTTGTTCCTACGGTACTAGCCGTACTGAGCGAGAAAATCCCGCCCCTAAGCGCCGAAGGCGCGTAAGTGGTGATGGTATGTCACAGCATGAAAAAATTCTTACTTCGCCTTTTTTATATAATACTGGTCATCTTCGGCGGTCTGTGCGGCTATAGCCTTTCCAGGTACACGGAAACTTTTTTCGCCACTGGACTGCCGCCGGGGCTTTTGCTTGGCAATTCGGTTGCCATGATTTTGCTGGGAATTTTTTTAGGCGCTTTCCTAGCCCCAATCTGTACTTTCGTAATTATGAAGGCAGTGACCGGCTTATCTGCGGCCCTGCAAAAATTGCCTCTGCAAGAGGTGCTTATGGGAGCAGTAGGGTTGCTCTTCGGAATGATCGTTGCCTTCTTTGTCAACCTGGTTATAGCTTCCATCTCCTTTGAAAAGATTCCAGTTATCGGTGATTACCTGAATCCATTGTTGATCATAATCAGCACCATCTTCTTAGGCACGCTGGGAGCCTGGTTCGGTAGTCAGCTCGCTTATGTACATGGAGTCGATAAGCTAGTCTCGGTGAACGGCCTGACCTCCACCAGAGTAGTTGCGCTGGACACCAGTGTGATTATAGATGGGCGCATAGTGGCCTTGCGCGAATCAGGTTTCTTGAACGGAACTCTGATAGTGCCCCACTTCGTTCTCCAGGAATTGCAGGTTCTGGCCGATTCTGAAGATAACCTCAAGCGCAACCGAGGACGGCGCGGTTTAGATCTTTTAAATGACCTGCGCAAAATTAACGATATTGAAGTAGTCGATCGCGATTACGAAGATGTGCATGGTGTGGATGCAAAACTAATTCGGTTAGCCCTAGAAATGTCAGCTTACCTTTGCACGACCGACTTCAACTTAGCCAAGGTTGCTGCAGTGCAAGGGGTCAAAGTTCTCAACGTCAATGCCTTGACCAGTGCTCTAAAACCTGTGGTGCTGGCCGGTGAAACTATGAATATTAAGGTCATCAAGGCCGGCAAGGAGGCAGGGCAAGGAGTCGGTTACCTGGACGATGGCACTATGGTGGTAATCGAGGGCGGCCGCAAATATGTGGGAGAGCTTGTCGAAGTTGAGATAGCTTCTGTGGTGCAAACAGTAGCCGGGCGCATGTTCTTCAGCAAGTTTATCAGCAAAAAGAACGAGGAGCAGTGAGGAATTAGCATGTCTTTAAGTGTAGTGGTTACAGCGGCAGGAAGCAGTCGGCGCATGCAGGGAATCAACAAGCTGCTTTTGGAGCTGGAAGGTAAGCCTGTCCTCATCCATACCTTAGAGTTGTTCGAAAATCTTAATTTTGTGAGCAGAGTTGTAGTTACCGCTTCTGAGGCTTGCCTCGATAAATACCGGAGCCTATGTGAAAAATATAACTTAAAGAAAATTTTGGCGGTCATTGAGGGCGGCAAGGAACGCCAGGATTCCATCTATGCCGCTCTGCAACTGCTAAAAACGAAACAAACCAAATTCGTAGCCGTGCATGATGGAGCTCGTCCATTAGCCACCCCCGAGCTAGTAACCAACCTTTATACGAACATTTGGCAATCCTGCTCGCCGAAAGGTCAGCCCCAAAGTGAAGCACAGGTGGCGCCAGCCTCTACGAATACTGAGCAGTCTGAGCACGGTTTAAATTTATGTGTAGGCTTCAATCCAGAAGCTAGGAGCAACCCTGAGCATCAGGTTTGTAAAAATATCTGCGGCGTAATTCCAGGAATACCAGTCAAAGACACAATAAAAAAAGTTGAGCAAAGTGGCCTGGTTAAAGAAACTCTAAATAGAGACGAACTCAGAGCAGTGCAGACCCCACAAATTTTCTGCTTTGATATACTTTGGCGTGCCTATCAAGAGGCTGAAAAGAGCAAATTTTTGGGAACCGACGATGCTAGCCTAGTGGAACGCATAGGAGGTAGGGTGCAAATTCTGCCAGGTGAGGCGACCAATTTAAAAATTACGACTGTAGAGGATATTCCTCTGGCCAGAGAGTTGATGGACAAAAAACATGGCAACTCCCGGTAAGAACCCCCAGCACAAGGAAGAATCGGAACTCCAGGAGCTTCTCCAATATCTGGACGCCTCTCTGGGTGATTACGAGAGGTATGTGAGCCAGATAGGAACCTTGAAGTATACAGCTCCCCAGTTGCTCTATTACCGCGATGAGGTTCAGGATATGCTGGAAATGCTCATGGGCGAAAAAAGCCTGGATTTGAAGAGTCGCTGGGCCAAAGTGCGCGATTTAGATCTGCAATTGAGAGCCAAAGCCAGGATCTTTGTGCAGGAGGTGGGGCATGCCAATTTTAAGCAATACCAGATCATTAACAATCCCCCACTCAACCGCTGGTGGTGGTATCTAAATCGGGTAACGGTGGATACTACCCCAAGTAAAGATTCACTGTGGCAGTTTTGGAAGCGCTAACCTCGCCCCTTGACAAAAATCCACAAAACGCTTATCATGCTCGCGTTGCTTCGCCTAGATGGCGGAATTGGTAGACGCGCGGGTCTCAAACACCCGTTCCCGCGAGGGAGTGCCGGTTCGACCCCGGCTCTGGGCACCACAAATCCAAGCTTTGCCGCTTGGATTTTTTTTTGTCAAAATTTGCAAATGAGAAATGGATCTCAATGGAACCGGAACTACATTACGCTCCCCCTATCATAAATACTACACAATCTTTGAAACGGCTGATTGACGAGCTAGAGCCACATCGCTTCATAGCTGTCGATACAGAAATGGATTGCTACTATCATTACCATGAAAAGATCTGTTTAGTGCAACTTTCCACAGAAGACACCGATTATTTACTGGATCCATTGGCTCTGGATCTTTCACCTTTAAATAATATTTTCAACAGAAGCGATTGTACGGCTATTTTTCATGCCGGAGGCAATGACATTCCTTATTTGTATCGCGACCACCATTTGCTATTTAAGAATATCTTTGATACCTACGTAGCAGCTGATCTTTTAAACCTCCCCAGCAAAGGCTTAGCTGGCCTGGTGAAAATGTATTTTGATGTAGATATCGATAAGAAATATCAACGTGCTGACTGGACCATCCGTCCTATTCCTGCTGACATGGATTACTATGCCCGCCATGACACTCATTATTTGATTAAGCTTAGGGAAATTTTGCTGCCTAAGCTCAAAGAGGCGAAACTGGAAAGTGCGGCTTTGCACTCCTTCGAGAGCCTAACTAAAAGTCGTGTAACTCCTAAACAGTTTAATCCTGACAACTGGATTCATATAAAAGAAGTGCGCAAGTTGCCTCAAGAATATTACGGGGTAATTAAAGCACTCTATATTGCCCGCGAAAATATAGCCCAAGAATTGGACTTGGCCCTTTTCCGAGTCTTGCCCGACTATATACTAGTTAAGTTGGCACTGCTGTGCCCTAAAAACGAAGCAGATCTGCTGCAAGCCTTTGCCGATTCAAGCCACTTAAAGCAAGTGGAGCGGTTCAGTCTGACTATTTTGCAGGCTGTGCTAGAGGGGCAAAACGGCGAGCCCGTGTTTTGGCCAAAAACTAAACAACGTACTGGTAACCGCTTAAGCGAGCGCCAATCGGTTATCTATGACCGCCTGCGGGCCTGGCGCAATAAATGTGTTAAAGAGGGTATATTCGGCGCTTCACTGTTAACCAACAGAATGTTGGCTGGCCTGGTAAAAGCCGCTCCCCTCAACCAACAAGATCTGAAACAGCTGACAATAGCCCCATCTGAAATTTTGACAACTCATGGAGAGGTCATACTGGAACTAATCAATAGCTAATTAAAAATTAGCAATTAGCAATGAGGAATTAACAATTAGGAATTCGTAATGCGTAATTCGTAATTAGAGCAGAAATAGGGTAATCCCTAATTAAGCATTACGAATTAAGCGCGGGCCGCCAGTGGACGGTCAT
>OMRK01000045.1 GCA_900313515.1 uncultured bacterium
GACACATGGTTTGAGGCTACCAAGCAACCACCCTCGGGCGGGATATTCTCCAGGCCCTCCACATCGATTCCATAAAGAAGGCGATAATATAACTCGACAAGGGGACGGGTAAACCGGTAGCCGATCTGCTTAAAATCCGGAGGTTCAAAGCAAACCTTGGCCAACGCCGTGTTACGCAGGCTATCCGGCACGCTCTTTTTTATGTTGCCGAGTACACCGCCAACCAGACCAACCTCGCCCTTGCTCCCCTCTTCTAAACTGGCCTCGGACGACAACTGAGAAAATGGCTGGCTCCCAGATGATTCCGTTTCCTTATAAGGCACCGATACACCCCCGGTAGCACCATCCCCGACAACTTCAGCCTCGAGAATGACTTTCCCAGTCTCATCAGTAGCCTTCTGCGAAGGTTCATTAATCATGACTTGACGGAGTTGGCTTCCTCTGCTTTTTCAGCAGCTAATTTCCGATAGTCGTCTACCAGAATGCTACTCACCTGAGCAGCACTCAAATGGGTGCAATCTATGTACTTGGCTCGCTCGGCCTGCTTAAGCGGCGAATCGGCCCTGTGGGTGTCTTCATAATCGCGTTGGGCCAACCGCTGGCGCACGTCCGCATAAGTTAAATCATTGCCACTCCTGGCTTGCATATCAGCAAAACGCCGCTTAGCTCTTTCATCTAAGCTAGCATCCAGGTAGTACTGCAACTCCGCTTCCGGCAAAACGACCGTGCAAATGTCCCGACCGGCCATAACCACTCCGCCAGCTTCGGCTATTTTCTGCTGACGCTTGACCATATCGGCTCGAACCGCCGACACGCTGGCCACCTTAGACACAGCTGCGCTCACCTGATCGCCATGCAACTGGGCCGTTATGTCAACACCATTTACATAAACTCGGCAACCGGCTTCCGTGTCCGGCGCTGCTTCCAGATCCAGAGGCAACTCTTCGGCCAATTTTCCCAAAGCCTCAGTATCATCCAGCGGAACGTTATCTTGCAGAGCCTGCCAGGCTAATGCTCGGTACATCATACCCGTATCGAGATATAGCAAGCCCAATTCTGAAGCCACAAGGCGAGCTACTGTGGTTTTGCCTCCCGCAGCCGGTCCATCTATGGCTATATTCATTTTTTCGGAAGTCATGCCTTATTCTTCCCCCTATCCGCGTTTTTACAAACCATGGTCCGCATTTTCTACAAAAAAAAAAGAGCTCCCTGCCTTGAGTTGCGGGCAGGAAGCTCAATCGACATAAAACAACCATCAAGCGCATGAACAAGGCAGTATTTTTAGATAGAGACGGCACCATAATAGAGGAAGCCAACTACCTTTCCAGCCCCTCGCAGGTGCGCTGGATTCCGGGCGTGCCCCAAGCTTTAGCCAAATTAGCCCAGGATGGTTGGCTACTCATTATTGTAACAAATCAATCGGGAGTGGCCCGCGGCTACTTTTCCCTCAATGAAGTGCAGAAAGTCTACCAGTACCTGCAGCGTGAGTTAGCCTCCTACGGAGCCCAGTTCACAGCTCAATACTGTTGTCCTCACCATCCCCAATATTCGCGAACTGAGGCCGAACGCTATTGCCTGTGCCGCAAACCCCAACCAGGTCTCTTCCTGCAAGCTCAAAAAGATTGGAACATAGATTTTAAGTCTTCTATGGCCTTCGGCGATAAATTAACTGACCTTATGGCTCCGCTCAGCCTTGGATGTCGTTCATTTCTTGTTCAGACCGGGTACGGTCCCCAAGAGTGGAAAAAAATTCCACAAAAAAACGGCCCCGTCCCCAACTGGACATCCCAGTTCGGATTTAGGGCCGTCCCTCTCTTTCCGGGAGATCTGCCACCAGTCCCCCAGGTTATTCCAACTATTCCTTAATCATTCTGCCAGCCTTCGGCGCAGCCATGTCTTTGTTGGCCTTTAAGTAATCGACAAAGACATCGCGGGTTATTCCCATGGTGCCCAACACCTCGCCCTTGCCCAAAGCACTGTAGTTATCGCCGCCCTTGGAAAGGAACTCGGTAGTGGCTACCTTGTACTCGGCGTTAGGATCAACTTCTTTACCGTTAATCTTCAAGCTCTTAATTTCCTTGGAGCCCTTATCTACCACCATCTCCACGCCGGAGGCCTGCAGAGGACCGGTCTCCGTCATATTTACGGACTGTTTGAAGAGGTCAATCACATCCTGACCTTTTACTTTCAGGAGTACTACAGGATCATCGAAGGGCAGAAGACGGAAAATGGTATCCAGCTTCACGTCTCCAGCATTAATGGACTCTATACGGATGCCACCCCAGTTGTACACGGCAATATCAGCGCCAGCCTGAGTCTTAACAGCATCACAGATGGCGTTGCCCAGGGTGGAATCGTAGTGGTTGTCGGCAATCTTAAGGGTTAAATCTTCACTCAGGCTACCCACAACTTTTTCCATCATGGGGCGCACCTTGTCGTTGTACTGATTGGCAATCTCCTGCACGGTGGCATCGGGCTCAATGTTAAGATCCTTATCGATAGGAATGAGCTTGGAATTGAACTCATAAATCTTGCCATTGTAGGGATTGACGTACATTTCAATCTGGCCCAGGAAGCGGCCGTAATGACCAGACTGCACAATCCAAGTGTGGCCACCTACATTTATAGCCGGATCAACTTTGGTATGGGAGTGACCTCCAACAATTAAATCGATGGCGGGAACCTTCTCGGCCGTAATCTTGTCGGCATCGACGCCGCAGTGGCTCACCACCACGATCATCTCGGCACCCTCTTTGTACAGCTTGGGGATGTACTTCAGACATGTTTGGGCCGGATCCAGGAACTTGAGATCTCCAGTATTACCCTTCTTAACTAAACCGGGGATATCTTGGGCAATAAGTCCAATAATTCCCATTTTTACGCCATTCACTTCGGTGATCATGTAAGGCTTGTAGGGATTATTGCCGCGCCCGTCCACCACATTAGCTACCAAAATGGGGTAGTTGAGCTGATCGATCATCTGACCCTGGACCTTCATACCCCAGTCGTACTCATGATTACCCAACGTGCCTACCAGCGGAGCCATGTAATTTAGAGCTTTGAACATGGGCTCACCGTGAAACAGATTCGAGACGGGAGTTCCCTGGGCAATGTCTCCGGCATCTATGTAAATAACCTTGTTGGGATTTTCTTTGCGGATCTGCTGCAACAAGGCTGCTATGCGAGTAAGTCCGCCGCGCTTTTTGCTGTCCGGCTCAAGATTGCCATGCAGATCGTTGGTGTGGACGATGACAATCTTGCGTCCCTTCCCTAGATCGGCATTTTCTTTTGCAGGTCGCTTAGCCTGGGCTGTATCTACCCCTACTCCAGCCGTCACCACAAACAGAGCCATACCCATTACCATTGCGCGAATTGCTGTACCGGTAGTCATAATTTCAGAAGGAACTCCTTTAAAATTTTAAATAGAACAAGGGATATGAAGAAGTAGCCCTCTCCACATCCTCAACAAAGCCCACCCAATTTCTTAATTTCAGGATTGGTTCCTGCCCTAAATGCCTTTTGTTTTAGAATAGATAGGCAAAAAGCCC
>OMRK01000094.1 GCA_900313515.1 uncultured bacterium
ATGTGGCCTTTCAAAACGGAACTTGAAGATTTGTGCTTCGTTAGCCTTGAGCCGGAGCAGTATCGCATATTGGGGCTTAGCCTGGAGCGTGAGCGTGAAAAGCGCTCGGGGCGTATTAACGAAACTTTGAGAGACATCTGTGAAGCCTTGGGAGAGGAAAAGGTCAAGGCTAAGGTGACCTTGCGCAAGAAATCGCTCTACTCGGTTTTTAGCAAGATGCGTCGTCAGCACAAAACTCTGGAGCAGATCTTCGACTTGGATCCTATCTCTGTAGTGGTGCCCGATAAAAACACTTGCTATCAGGCTCTACGGGTGATTCATCACCGTTTTGGCTTCCTGCAGGGTAAGTTTAGGGATTATATCGCCAATCCCAAGGGCAACAATTATCAGGCTCTGCATACTACTGTTCCCGGTTTCAACCGTCAACCGGTTGAGGTGCAGATTTGCAGCGAAGAGGAGGATGCGGAAAATTATTACGGTGTGCTGAATGTCTTTGTTTCCGGCCGTTATGAGGACGAGAAAATGAAGGATTCGCCGCAGCAGGATACCAAGCATTTATTCAGTCCTTTTGCTACCTGGTTGACTTCCTTGAGCCATATCAGGGAGGGAGCGCATGGTGATCAGGATTTCCTGGATATACTCTGCCAGGAGGAACTGAGTGCCGGAGTTTCCTGCACAACTCCAGGTGGTGAGCAGATCGAACTGCCCCAAGGAGCTGTACCGCTAGATTTCGCTTTTAAAATCCATACTGAGCTTGGATTGCGTTGTACGGGGGCTATCGTTAACGATCACAGGGTCTCTATTACCGAGTATGAACTACGCGATAACGACGTTGTGCAGATTTTGGCGGCTGACAAAGACTGTCCTCAGCGCGAGTGGGTAGCCTGCTGTCGCACGCGCCAGGCCCGCTCCACTTTGAGCAAGTGGTTCTATTCCCATGAGTCTGCCGAAGTTAACCGCTCCATCGGTTACAGAATGGCCTGTACGGAGCTCATCCGTCAAGGGGCGGCCGGTGTACAGAGTAGCGCCGAAATAATGGGAGACTTGGTTTCCATTCTCAATTGTGGAAACGTTGAAGAATTGTATGTGAACCTGGGGAGTTGCCGCTTGCCTATCGGCAGCTTTGCTAAGGCTTTGCAAACTTACCGCGAGGCCAATCCACGTAAATTTGCTAATTTGGACTATGATCCGGAACGGCTCGACGATGTCTCTCTGTCGGTACGTATTGAAAATAGTCCGCAGGCGCGGATCTTCGTTTGTCGTCGTTGTCTGCCGGTTTGCGGAGACTCTATCCAAGCCACCAAAGGTGTCAAAGACAAAGGCTTTTTCATCCACCGGGATGGTTGTCCTCTTCTGCAGAATGCCACTCTCGAGGGCAGTGAGGTCTATTCGGCTGAGTGGATCTCTAATGTTGAGCCTAAGCTCTTTGTGTTACGTGCCACTATCCGCGTTGAAGCTTTGGTGCGTCATGGACTTTCCAACTCCATTATCAGCGTTTTCGATAATCGAGACGTACTCATTTACAAATATCAATTTACCAATGATTATGTCAAGAATTTCACCAGTATCAGTATCGAGGTAGGTACCGATTCTGTGAGTGAGCTGGAAATGCTAATGGAACAAATTAAGAAGGTTGAGAGCGTGGTTTCGGTAGACCGCTCTTTCTAACTTGCTTCGAATGTCTACCCTCTGCAGGAGTCATTGAAAACATTGATGTGAAAGGCTCGGCAGGGGGTAGATAAATTTTAAAAGTTAAGCAGTGAATCGATATGAATAACGGGGAACACAAGGCTTTAGAAAAAAACAGAAATTCGGATCGGGAGATGGAGTTGGCTATAAAGAAGGAACTGGCGGCCGATCCTCAGCTTTTGGCTGTTAAGGAAAAAGTGCATGAGGAATTGAGTAGATGCTGGTCCTATTTGGACGAAGCTGGCTGTGCGTTGGTGGAGAAGGCCTTTGAGTATGCCTATTTAGCGCATGCCGGTCAGAAACGCCTCTCTGGCGACCCTTACATCGTCCATTTGGCCGAAGTTGTTAAAATATTGGCGGCTTACAAGTTGGACGCTGTGGCTATTTGCACTGGCCTCATGCACGATCTGATTGAAGAGAAAACCGGGGTTGAGCTGGAAGATATCAAGACTGAATTCGGCTCTGAAATCGCTTCTCTGGTAGATGGGGTAACTAAGTTGACCAACCTTTTCTCCCGTCAGGAGAAGGCGGTGAGTCGCCTTGCCGAACGTTCTAAGACTGGTTACGAGGCCTCAATTGAAAACCTGCGCAAGATTTTTTTGGCGGTGTCCAAGGATCTGCGGGTTATTTTAGTTAAGTTCGCTGATCGTCTTCACAATCTGCGCACTTTGGAATTTTGTGAACCCGATGTGCAGCGTACGGTCGCCTTCGAAACGTTGGATATTTTTGCTCCCCTGGCTTCGCGTCTGGGTGTGTGGGAATTCAAGGCAGAGATGGAAAATTTAGCCTTCCGCTATGCCTATCCGGAGGATTTCCAAAAGCTGAGTCGAGAACTTGAGGATGTTCGCCCCAGGTTTACGGCGGTTATGGATAAGGTTGTGGAAGCTTTGCGGGAGCGCTTGGCTAAGTTGGGCATAAAAAACGAGCTGGAGTATCGTTTTAAGCATCTTTACAGCATTTATCGCAAGGTTTTACGCACCCATAAGACTTTGGCTGAAATTTACGATTTGGCAGCTGTTCGTGTCTTGGTGCCAACCGTCGAAGACTGCTACATGGTTTTTGGCTTGGTCCATTCCTTGTGGTCACCTATGAACGGACGCATTAAAGATTATATCGCCCGTCCTAAGCCCAACAATTACCGCTGTTTGCATACTACCGTTTTAACTCCCGGCGATATTCCATTGGAGGTACAGATTCGCACTTTTGAAATGCATCGGGTTAATGAAGTTGGTGTTGCGGCACATTGGGCTTACAAAGAAGGCAAGAGTGGTGCGGATAAGGAGCGCGGCAGTATGTTCGCTCAGCTTTATCCCTGGATTAGGGCCCTCTTGGACTGGCATGGTGATTCCAGCGATTCTGGGCGTGGCGAGCATTTAAAGGTTGATCTTTTAAATCAAGATGTCTTTGCTCTCACTCCGGGTGGGGATGTCATAGATCTTCCCAAGGGCTCTACTCCTATAGATTTTGCTTATCGTATCCACACTGAGGTAGGGCATCACTGCGTGGGAGCTGTGGTCAATCACCGCATGGTACCTCTCACCTATAAATTGGCCAACGCGGATGTGGTGGAAATTCAAACTTCCAAAAACAGTACGCCGTCCAGAGATTGGTTGCGTGTCTGTGCCAGCCACCAGGCTTTAGCTAAAATTAGAAATTGGTTCAAAAAGGAACGTCGTGACGAAAATATCGTTCGTGGTCGTGACAGCTTAAAGGCGGAGCTTAAGCGGTTACGCTTAGAGGAGCTCATGGGCGATGATGGGCTTATGCTCAAGGCTGCTCAGCAGCTTAGCTTCTTAAATGCCGACGATCTTTTGGCCAGCATAGGCTACGGTGAGACTTCGGCTCTGCAGGCTGTGAGTCGTTTACAGAGCTTAAGGCCTAAAGAGGAGACTCCAGCTCCGTTGCCTCCACTTCCCGACGAAGCGGCCGCTGCTCCCGCCAAGAATAAGAGCGGAGGCCGAGAGATCTTAGTGGAAAATTTAGATACAGTTTTGACCAAGATGGCTCGTTGTTGCACGCCCGTTCCTGGAGATGCCATAATTGGTTATATCACCGTAGGTAGTGGAGTCTCGGTGCATCGCAAAAACTGCGTTAATTTCCAACATTTAACTCGGAATCAGCCCGAGCGTATCGTGCAATGTACCTGGAATATAACGGAAAAGCAACTCAATGAGAGCCAGGATGGCGACAAACATGCTAAGAACAAACAGGCTACTCGGAAGACGTGGTGGGCCTACATAGAGGTTGGCGCCTGGGATCGCCCTGGATTAGTGAGCGATCTTCTTTCTCAGCTCAATGATTTGCGCATTCCGGTGAAATCGTGTCAGGCTAACACGACTGCAGATCGAGCACGGATTAAAATTTCCGTTGAGGTAACTGGCAATAAGCAATTGAATGAGGCTTTAAAACGCCTTGGAGGCGTTAAAAGTGTTTATCAGGCGGAGCGAGTGGCCCAAGGTGGTCGCGGTCGACGAAAGTAGGAAGTCGAGAGAGTGTAGTTATGCGTGCGGTTGTGCAGAGGGTTGGCTGGGCGAAAGTCGAGATAGGGGGAGAAGTAGTAGGCAGAATAGATCGGGGGCTGCTAGTTTTGGTAGCGGTACACCGTTTGGACAGCCGGGAACAAGCCGACTGGCTGGCTAATAAGTTGGTTCATCTGCGCGTTTTTGATGATGGAACTGGAAAGATGAATCTCAGTATTGCGGATGTGGGTGGGGAGATGTTGATTGTTTCCCAGTTCACTTTGTATGGTAATTGTCGCAAGGGGAATCGTCCAAGTTATGTGGATTCTGCATCGCCTGAGATCGCACGCAGTTTGTACGAGTATTTTGTGGAAAAAGTGCGCAGTATGGGCATTTCTGTCCAAGAAGGTGAATTTCAGGCTCATATGCATGTCAGCCTTCTTAACGATGGCCCTGTTACTGTAATTGTTGACACTCCGGGAGCGGTGGAGAATTAGTGTGGGGGCAGAGTAGGGAATCTTAAGTACTTTGCAGCAGACGGTGCCTACTTAATTTGTTGTAATTGCAGGGGTAGGCAAGTTGTTCTTGGGGAGGAATTTCATTGCTCCCCACAAAGTCCATCGGGCTTTCAGGTGCATGTGAGGCTTTGAGATATGTCTGAATCCCAGTTTAATGGTCAGGGTGTGGAAATCTATACGTGGGAGAACTGCCCGTACTGTCGGCGTGCCAAGAGAATTCTCGATGGCGATCCCACTGAAGGTGCTCTCGATGTCGGTGATCACATTGAATATGTAGAACACAAAATCGATGGCGACGCTAAAGGGCGTGAGGAAATGACGCATCGCTGTGAGGGGCACAGGACTGTTCCGCAAATTTTGGTTGATGGTGAGCGGATCGGCGGATGTTTCGATCTGGTTGCTAGAATACATGCTCATACATTCAAAAGGACGTTCAGAAAATATATTCGTAGAGGTTGATGACTCAAGAGTTTGTATTCTTGAGTTTTTTTCTTCTATGTTTTGAGTTGGGTGCTTTGGGTGTACTTTAGTGGGGGTGGCTGTGGAATTTGCAAGAAAAATTCGAAACACCTGGGGCAGGAGGAATTAAAACTTTGCCTATTCACGTATTAGATCATCCGCTTATTCAGCACAAGATCACCCTGTTGCGTGACGAACGCACCGGTTCTAAAGATTTTCGCGATCTCGTTTCTGAAATTGCCGCTTTTATGGCCTACGAGGCGGCCCGAGATCTGCCGGTGGAAGACGTAACGGTAAAGACTCCTCTGACCACTACGATCGGCAAAACTATGGGATGTAAGAAGCTGGCTCTGGTTCCAATCCTGCGGGCCGGTTTAGGCATGGTCTCAGGAATCGAGCAACTCATACCCACCGCAAAGATTGGCCATATCGGCATGTACCGCAACGAAAAGACCTTAGTTCCAGTGGTCTATTTTTGCAAAATGCCAACCGATTTGGCCGAGCGAGAGATCTTTTTACTTGATCCTATGTTAGCTACCGGAGGTTCAGCTGTTGCCGCCATTAAGGCCCTGTGTGATCGGGGAGTTTTGCTGAGCAATATTAAATTCTTATGCTTGGTTGCAGCTCCTGAAGGAGTGAAGAATTTGACAGAGGCCTATCCGGATCTGTGTATTTACACTGCCTCCATCGATGATCATTTAAACGAAAACGGTTATATAGTTCCTGGTTTGGGAGATGCCGGAGATAGAATTTTTGGTACGTTGTAGTCCAGCAGAATTCTAACTTTTTTCTCACGCAACGCATACGTCATAATAACAGTCGCCTCCTATAATGATGAGCGATAGAGAAGATTGAGTGAGGAGGCGTGTTCGTATGCGTACAGATCGTTTTACGTTAAAGACCCAAGAGGCTCTTCAAGGCGCCGTTGGTTTGGCCCAAGAGCACGGGCAGCAGGCATTGGAGACTCTGCATATTTTAGCCGCCCTCTTAAAGCAGCAGGATGACGGTTTGGTCGTTCCCATTTTACAGAAGTTGGGAGCTCAGGTTCCCCAGGTGGAAAAAGCCGTTCAAGAAGCTATAGAGAAACTGCCCAAGGTGCAAGGTGGAGGCGGCGGAGTTTACCTTAGCAAATCAGTGGAACAGATGTTCGATGCCGCTTGGAAGGAAGCCGAGCGTTTGAAAGATGAGTACCTTTCCGTTGAGCATGTTCTGCTGGCCATGGTCAACAACCCTGAAGATAAAGCGGGTCGTATTCTGCGTGAGTTTGGAGCTACAGCTGATAGACTGTTAAAAATTTTGGTGGAGGTGCGCGGTTCCCAGCGTGTAACCGACGAGAATCCTGAAGCCAAGTATCAAGCCTTAACCCGTTATGGCCGAGATTTAACCGAGTTGGCCCGGCGCGGCAAGCTGGATCCGGTGATCGGTCGTGATGAGGAGATCCGCCGTTGCATGCAAGTTCTTTCCCGTCGCACCAAGAACAATCCAGTTCTGATAGGTGAACCTGGTGTAGGTAAGACGGCTATTGTGGAGGGCTTGGCCCGAAGAATAGCCTCAGGCGACGTTCCGGAGAGTCTTAAGGGTCGCAAGCTCTTTGCCCTGGATTTAGGCGCTCTTATTGCCGGTGCCAAGTACAGAGGTGAGTTCGAGGACAGGCTTAAGGCCGTACTGAAGGAGATCACCGGTTCCAACGGTCAGATCATCCTCTTTATCGATGAGTTACACACCTTGGTAGGTGCCGGAGCAGCTGAGGGGGCGGTCGATGCTTCCAACATGCTTAAGCCGGCCCTGGCCAGAGGTGAGCTGCGTACCATAGGTGCCACTACCTTAAATGAATACCATAAGCACATAGAGAAGGATGCGGCCTTAGAGCGTAGGTTCCAGCCCGTTTATGTGGGTGAACCATCGGTGGAAGATTCCATTGCCATTTTGCGTGGTTTGAAGGATAAGTACGAAGTGCACCATGGTGTGCGCATCACCGATTCGGCCATAGTGGCCGCAGTTACGCTTTCTAAACGTTATATTGCCGATCGTTTCCTGCCCGATAAGGCGGTAGACCTGATCGACGAGGCTGCCTCCAAGTTGCGCATTGAGATCGACTCCATGCCGCAGGAAATTGATGAGGTAGAGCGGCGCATTATCCAGCTGGAAATCGAGCGTCAGGCTCTGGCCAAAGAGAACGATGCGGCTTCTAAAGAGCGTTTGCAGAAGCTGGATGCTGAGTTTGCCGAATGTCGAGAGAAATCGGACAGCATGAAGGCCCGCTGGACTACCGAGAAGCAGCAGATTGAACAGATAAGCTCCATGAAGGCCAAACTTGAGCAGGCCACAAACGAGGCCGAGCTGGCAGAACGCCGGGGCGATTTAGGTAAGGCGGCGGAGCTGCGTTATGGTACTGCGGCTACTTTGAGGAAGCAGATTGAGGCGGCTACAGCCAGGCTTAAGGAGTTACAGAAGAACGGTCGCTACCTGAAGGAACAGGTAGAGGAGGAAGATGTAGCCTCTATTGTGGCTCGCTGGACCGGTATTCCCGTGACCCGTCTTTTGCAGGGCGAGGTGGAAAAACTGGTACATATGGAGGAGTTTCTGCATAAGCGTGTTGTCGGTCAGGATGAAGCCGTTCAGGCGGCGGCCAAGGCTGTGCGCCGCTCTAGGGCTGGTGTTTCCGATCCTAACCGTCCTATAGGAGTGTTCCTCTTTTTAGGCCCAACCGGCGTAGGTAAGACGGAGTTGGCGCGTACTTTAGCCGATTTCCTCTTCGATGATGAGAGGGCCATGGTGCGTCTGGATATGTCAGAGTACCAAGAGAAGCATACTGTAGCTAGAATGATCGGTGCGCCTCCCGGATACGTAGGCTATGATGAAGGAGGCCAGTTGACCGAGGCCGTACGGCGCCGTCCTTATTCGGTAGTCTTGTTTGATGAAATTGAAAAAGCCCATCCCGATGTTTTTAATGTGCTCTTGCAAGTTATGGATGATGGTCGTTTGACTGACGGTCAGGGGCGTACGGTAGATTTCCGCAATACCATTCTGGTTATGACATCTAACGTAGGTTCGCAGTGGCTTCTGGATGAAAAGCTTAGTGATCGTGAGATCGCTGAGCGTGTAGACGAAGCTTTGGCGGCTAAGTTCAAGCCTGAATTCCTCAATCGTATTGATGAGATTGTTCACTTCCACAGGCTCACTAAAGAGGCTTTGAAGTCGATTATCGACATTCAGATCGCTACCTTGGGTAGGCGCTTGGCCGATCGCAATATCACCATGGAAATCGATGATAAAGCTAAAGAATTCCTGAGCAATGTGGGCTGTGATGAAGCCTTTGGAGCACGTCCTTTGAAGCGGGCCATTCAGCGTTATGTGCTGGATGCCATTTCGATGGAAATTCTGGAAGGCAGGATTCGCGATGGCCAAAAGGTTAAGGCGCATCTTAACGATGCGGGCGATGGCCTCACCTTTGAAAGCGTAGAAGGGTAACACTCAATAGGGGGGCTACGTTTAGCACTTTCAAGCTCATAGGTGAGCGTGGGCCCGCAGACGGGCGGAGTATTCGCGCGTCTGCGGGCGGTCAACTTCGGCATAGAAATCGACAATAAGCCCGAGGCTTTGGAAACTTTCTCGGAGTTGGCCGCTCCTCAGGAGGTGACTGCAGGTGCGCTCGCCATAGCGTAGGTAGTCTAGAGTGTAACTTTCGTAAACCAGGCAGCCGCCAGGAGCGAGCCTCTCCACAAGTTTAGGACAAAGGTCTTCTTGCCAATAGCGGGTAACCACAATCGTTTGGAAGGGGCCGGGTGGGAGAGGTTCTTCTTCTAAGTCCAGCACGGCGAACTGGGCAGAAAGACGCATAAGATTGGCCCGCTTTTGGGCTGTTTTTATGGCGGTAGGAGAGCGGTCTAGACCTAAAACCTCAAACTGGGGATCGGCCGCGGCCAAATAGAGAGCATGCCGTCCCTCACCGCAGGCCACGTCCAAAAGCTTTCCGCGTTGCATAAAGGGCAGAGATTCCACCACGAAGGGCTCCGGAGCCCTGGGAGTGCGACCCGGAGTATTGTAGCGATTCTCCCAAAGCTTGTAATTGTCGGTGGTGTTACTGCTCAAATTGATCTCCTGCACATTTCAGGCGTGGCCTGTCCTGACTGACTAGAAAAGCATTCCCAATATCTGGGCACCAAACACAATGATTTTAACGCTGGGTACAAAGAGAAGTTGAGAGAAGGCTGTGCCGGCCACTGCACCTATACATAAGAGCAGGGCCATAGTTTCCACCTCATGCAGAGAGCGTTTGCCGCTTACAGCCTCATCGGTAATTTTAGCGGCTGTGGGATCCACTATAACGCTGGCCAAAATGGTGGCGACACCATTGATAACTGAGGAGAGCAACGTGGCAGTGCGGGACAGGCTGCCAGTAAGTTCGGCACCGGCCTGAATGGCTGCCAAGACGCCTATGACGTGTACTCCTATAACGAAGACATTAGCCCACAAAAATCCCTTGGGCAGGGAGTGTAAGTCTTTCCAGATTACTCCGAAATTGGAAGGAGCACGCCAGCAACGTAGGATGCTGAACCAGTGAACGGGGTTGAGCAGATCCTTTAAGAGTGTTGCCATGGAGCCTTTGCGCCTTTGCAGGGCATCTATGGCAGTGTTGAAGATTTGCACAAAAGTTGGCATGAGCAGCCAGCCGAGCAGGGCTCCCATGGTAGACCCGGCTATGACCCAGCGAAAAAGGGGAAGAAGTTGGGCGGCAGTGGATTCACCCTTGACTATAGAATCGCGCACCGCACCCAGTATGGGAGCATAAACCTGGCCAGTCAGGCGAGTTATCAAGAAGAAAACGTTGTAGATAGCCAGGGCGGTTGCCACACTTCGGGTCATTACCGCAGATATGCGCGAGCTAAACGAGGTGCACGTTAGACAGTAGACCAGCACGTTTAGGCCTATAACCAGCCACATGTTTTCGTTCATTTTTGCCTGTCCCAGCTTCTCTACGGCCCAGCTTATCATGCGGATGGCTACGGGAAAGGTTAGCAGTCCAAAAAGGCCACCTATAAAATTGCCAAGGCCTAGATGAAAGCTCATGGCTAGCACGTGTTGTTGCGGGCGCTGTCCAGAGACCGCCTGATCGGTAATTACGGCAGCTTTAGGATCGACGAAAAGGCTGAAGGCCACAGCGGCAAAGGAATTGACCAGACCGGAAAGCAGAACGGAGGTAGCTTCCAGACTTGGATAGCTGGCGCTCACGTGTAGAGCAGCCAAGGCGCCTACAGTCCACACGGCAGTGGCGAAAACGTTCCAGCAAAGTATGTCCCAGGGTAAGGCAAACTTAACGCTGATGTTGGAGGCGGCAGAACTTTCAGTTTTCCCAAGGGCTGCCGGTTGCTCGGTAGCAACGGTGTTGGTGTGGAGGGCAGTATTTGCTTGTTCGGCTGAGTTGGTGGTCGGGGCGCTGATCCAGTCTTTTAGCTCAAGTGGTGAGCGCAGGCAGCCTATAAGGGCTTTTATACCGCGTATTGAGGGGAGTCCAAGGAGCATTTTCAGCATGGAGCCCCGGCTGGTTATGCCAGATATGCCGCGTTCATAAAGGGCGGTGAAGGTGGGTAACATAAGCCAGGAGAAGAAAGCTCCCAGGGCCGAGCCCAGAACAACCCACTGTATCTGCTGGTAAAGCAGATCAACATTGCCTGAAAGCACTGCCTTATCTACATAGGTTCCCAAAATGGGCAGATAGAACAAGTTGGCAAAGCGGGTAAACATAAAGAAAACGGCCGATACCGAGAGGGAGAGAGCCACCTGTCTGGTGCGGATAGCTGCGGGACGTGCCGCGATATTGAGCGTGGTTAGCATAGAAACGGTGGCAGCCAGCAGCATAATGAACAGCAGGCGGCCATCTTGCAGAAGAGCAATATTCATCTTTGATAATTTTAACTTTCCGGAATAGGACTGCTCCTTCCAAGCTATTTCTTAGAAAACCTGCCCAGAATCCGGGGAACAGACCTAAAGAGCAGGGGCTACACTCTAATAAAATGAATATAGGCCCCAAAAGATTGAGGTGTTTAAGTTATGCAGTTAAATGGCAAAAGTGCGGTAATTTTTATTCCTGATGGCCTAGAAGAGGAAGCGGCTTGGTCTCGTACCACTCATATGGGTATAGGTGCTCATCCCGATGATCTGGAGTTTATGGCTTGGAGCGGCATTATCAGTGGTTTGGCTCCTAAAAACAGATTCGCCGGAGTTACCTTGACCGATGGAGGAGGCAGTTCCAGGATTGGGCCTTATGCTAATACTGATGATGCCAGCATGCGCCGGATCCGCCTGGAGGAAGAAAAAAAGGCAGCTTTTTTAGGTGAATATTCGGCATTGGCCGTTTTAGGATACACTAGTGCGCAGGTACGCCGCGATCAGAGAGATCTTGTCAAAGAAGATATAAAGGTGCTTATTAAAGCTGCGCGGCCCCAAGTTATTTATACGCATAATTTGGCCGATCGCCACCGTACGCATTTAGCTACTGTCCTATTGACCATTGAAGCTTTGCGCGAACTGGGTAAGGAGTATTATCCCAAGGAGTTTTATGGCGGCGAAGTTTGGCGTAGTTTGGATTGGCTGGCCTCTGATAAACGCTGCTCCTTCGATGTGAGTAGCAAGGCTAATTTGAATATGTCTTTGATGGGACTCTACGATTCCCAGATTGAGGGCGGCAAAAACTATCACGAGGCAACTTTAGGACGTAAGAGAGCTAACGCCACCTATGCTGATGCTTACGCCGCGGATAAATCCAGGCTTTTAGAGTTGTTTATGAATCTACATCCACTGCTTGAGAATCCCCAGCTTTCGCCCCTGGATTATTTGGCTTATCAGATAGATGCCTTTAAGACAGAGGCCCTCAATAGTCTTAAGTCTAGTTGTTAGAAGGTGCTTTTTCTTAATGTAGGAGTGCTGGGTCTGCGTTAGCCGGAACGGCTGTAAGTTTTGGAAGAAGCCTAACGAGGCAATAGTGGCAGGACGGTCTTCTTCTTTTGCGCTTGGTGGAGTAGAAACGAAAGAGCTTTTTTTAGGTTAGAAAGTGGAAAGAGCTTGAAGAGGTAGGGTAGCGGGGAATTATGAGTTTAAAATATTGGAAGTTAAGTTTAGCGGTTTTTGTGTTAGGGGTTGCTTTGACAGGTGGAGTTTGGGCTCAGGGCAATGGAGAAGAGCAATTCCCCATAAACGATGACACCGGAGTTTACGTACAAAGCTCCCCCAAGGCCAGGGCTACTCAGCAAGATGTAAAGCCAGTGACACCTGAAATTAAGGCTGTTATCGAGCAGCAATTGGGCGAACTTTACGAGGCTTACAAGGGAAAGCAACTGGAGAAAGTTATGGGCCTTCTGCATGAGGCCTTTGAAGCTTCTGCTTTGGAATATGCAGGCAGGCATCCCGAGGATAATGAAGCCAAGGCTAAGGTCATGGATGGTTACCTAGCCTTTCACGAGGATATTTTCAATCACAAGGATTACCAGTTAGATCCCTTTACACTAGAGTTCTGTACTTTTAACCAACTGGATAATGGTAATGTAGAGGTCTCCTCGCCAATCCCCATCATAGGCTCAAAACCCATGGATTTTAAAGATGAGACCGATGAGCAGATTCATTATGTTACCACCTCCTTGCGTTTGGGGCGTTTCATTTTTGCGCCCGGCGAAAAGGGATGGCGCATTGTAGAAATGGATATCTTTTAACATGGCTCAGCGTCCTGATACTGTCGAATTTATCGATAACTTGCGTCAGCAACTGCAGGAACTGTTCCCTACCCGTTTGGACAAAGCGGGTCGGGTTAACCTAAAGGAGCTGAATCCGGCCGAATTGGAGCAATTTTTTGCTGTTCTAGGAGAATCGCGTTATCGTGTTCAGCAGTTCCTCAACTGGATTTATATTAAGCGAGTACTCACCTTCGCTCAGATGACTGATCTCTCAGCCAAGCTTAGAGGCCGTCTGGAGCTTTTGGCCTGTGTGCCAAGTTTGGCTTTGGCCGATCCGCGACAGTCCCGGCAGGATACCTCTAAATACTTATTTGCGCTTCCCGATGGCAATATGGTGGAAAGCGTAAAGATGCGCTATCTGGAGCATTTGGGGCCGGGGCGGGTGGCTGTGTGTATCTCTAGCCAGGTGGGTTGCGCCATGCAGTGTCAATTCTGCGCTTCTGGGCAGGCAGGATTGGTGCGTAATCTGCAGGCTTGGGAGATCGTGGATCAGGCCTTGCAGATTCAGAGGTTGCTGGACTCGTGCGGAGAGCGGGTGGCCAATGTGGTATTCATGGGCATAGGTGAGCCCATGCGCAATTTGGACAACGTTTTGCGGGCGGTTGAGTTGCTCAATTGTGGCGATGGCTTTGGAGTAGGTATGCGCCATATTGCTATTTCTACCTGCGGGGTAGTACCTGGCATAGATAGGTTGGCCCAACTTAAATACCCTCTGAAACTGGCTATCTCCCTGCATGCGCCTACCGACAGCTTGCGTTCTAAGCTCATGCCTGTCAATCGTCGCTGGAATTTAGCCGAGCTCATGGCTAGTTGTCATCGCTACCAGGAAGCGGTAGGGCGACGCATTACCTTTGAGTACGTTATGCTGGAAGGGGTTAACGACAGCTTGGAGGATGCCGAGCGTTTGGTGAAACTTTTAAAAGGGTTGCGTTCTCTAGTAAACTTGATCCCCTGGAACGCCGTGGAACACCCTGCCTTTAAGCGCAGTTCTGCCGCCAGGGTGCGCCGTTTCCAGGAACGAGTGGAGGAGTTGGGGGTACGCTGCACTCTGCGTCGAGAAAAGGGATCGGATATCGATGCGGCTTGCGGACAGTTGCGCTTGCATAAGATGGCTGAATATAAGGATAAGGGTGGAGAGAGTCCGGAGGAAGCGGTCGAGCTGTTCGAGTAATTATGGGCATTTTACGCAGTCTTGAGAAGGCTATAGAGGATAAGATTGAGGGGAAGCAGTCTGAGTCTGGCAATTTGCATGTGTTGGAGGCTTCTAGGTTAGTCTGTCGCCTGCTTTTGGATAACAAGTTCAAGGTAAAAGGGCGGATCTTTTTGCCAAATCTTCTGCTGATCTCCTTTGATAATTTGAACAAGGTGCCCCAAAATTATGCTGACGAATTAGTTAGGTTGGTCAGCGAATCTATGTCGGCTAGCACCTTCGAGTTGCTGGCTCCTTTTCTGGTGCGTCTTATGCAACGCCGGGAGGGCCTGGCCACTGTGGAGGTTAGCTGGTCTGATTCCCAGGGAAAGGTGGCCTTGGGATTTATTGAATGCACGGAAGGGCCGGCTAAGGGCGGTCGTTGGATCATTCCCATGGAGGGTACAAGCATAGGTCGGGGTGCGGACGCTGGTGTATGCATAGCTGCAGACCTGATGATGTCGCGCCGTCATCTGCAGGTTACAGCAGCCACAGATGGACGGGTTATACTGGAAGATTTGGGGAGCAGCAACGGTACCTTTATAGGCAACAAAGTCATTCCCACTCACCGCAAGGTAGTCATAAACAACGGTAGGGCAGCCTCCTTGGGAAACTCCACCTTCGTATTTTACGCTTTTTGATTAGATTTGTGCCGTTAAAATCTAGTTGCTACCAACTTCTGGGAGCGAGGTTGGTAGAGCCTTAAGAGCTCCGAAAAAAGCAAAAAAGAGAGGCTAAACAACCTCTCTCCTTTGTGGTCGGAGTGCCCGGATTTGAACCGGGGGCCTCTAACGCCCCATGCTAGCGCTCTATCCAAGCTGAGCTACACCCCGCACTCAAGATACTCTCGCTTCCGCTCGAATCCCTCAAGCGGGTAAGAGTATAGCAGATTTAAGCTTGAAAGGCAAGAGGTGAGACAGGCTGCTGAACAAAAAAACGAGCCGATGATTTTTTAGCGATTGAGTTTACTTTCTTAGAATGCTTTAGGCCGGGATGTCTAGAAAATAGGTGCCATTGTTTTGGAGGAGCTTTAACTTAAAGATGGATACACCCTTAAATAAGATTATCGAAGCCGCCCGCGGCCTTACACCCTGTGATTATCTTTTGCAGGGAGGCCATGTTCTAAATGTTTTTACCCGTCGTTTTGAAGACGTGTCGCTGGCTCTGTACGGCGGAATGATAGTTGGAGTGGGGGAACGCCCGGCAAATAAGGTCGTCAATATGGAAGGGTGTTATCTTGTACCAGGTTTTATCGATGGCCACGTACACTTGGAGTCTTCTATGCTTACTCCGGATCGTTATGCAGCCGCGGTGCTACCGCGTGGCACAACGGGCGTGATGGCCGAGCCGCACGAATATGCCAATGTTGTAGGTATTAAGGTTTTCGATTACCTGCAACGCTGTGCACGGGAGCTTCCTTTAAATATAAGTATATGCGTACCTCCCTGTGTGCCCGCTACCAATTTGGAACATTCCGGAGCTGAGCTAACGGCCCAAGACATTGCTGCCTGCGGGAACTATGCAAATGTGGTTGGCCTGGCTGAAATGATGAATTATCCTGGGCTTTTAGGCTGTGTACCCGAGGTTTTAGCCAAGCTGGAAGCGCTGGGAGAAAACTGCCACATAGATGGCCATGCTCCCGGGCTGAGCGGCTGGGATTTGCAGGCTTATGCAGCAGCCGGTGTATCTACCGATCATGAATGTACAACCTTAGCTGAGGCTGAAGAAAAGCTAGCCTTGGGAATGTATATAATGATGCGCGAGGGTTCGGTGGCCCAAGATCTGGAGGCGTTGGCTCCTTTAGTAAACGATATTAACTTAGAACGTTGTCTTTTGGTAACCGATGATAGGGAGCCGGAAGATCTTTACTTCAAAGGGCATATGGACTATCTGTGCCAGAAGGCTATCAGGCTTGGTGTAAAGCCAGCCCATGCCTTTATTATGGCCTCCTGGAATGTGGCCAAATGTTTTAATCTGCCCAAGGTGGGGGCTTTAGCGCCCGGATACATGGCGGATATAGCTGTTTTGCAGGCTGATGATACTTCATTTAAGCACGGCTTTACCGTGAAGTCTGTATTTAAGAATGGACGTTTGGTGGCTGAAGATGGCCATATGGTTGCTGAAGTACCCTCGATACCTTTAGAGAGTATGGCCCACAACACCATAAACATTGCTCCTTTCAAGACAGAGGATCTGCAAATTAAGGTAGAGGAGCCTGGAACCTATGAGGTACATGTGATAGGAGTTAAAGAGGGCTCCTTGATCTCAGATCACCTGCGTATGTCGTTAAAAGCTGAAGAAGGTGAACTTAAGTCGGATCTCGAGCAGGATATCTTGAAGGTAGCCGTGTTTGAGCGCCATAAGGCTTTGGGCACGCGAGGATTGGGATTTGTGCATGGCCTTGGTATTAAAGGAGGAGCTATATCTTCAACGGTGGCCCATGATTCTCACAATTTGGTGGTAGTTGGCGATAACGATCGGGACATGAGCTTATGTGTTGAGGAAACGAAGCGCATAGGAGGAGGACTAGTGGTAGTAAGCGGTGGGAAGGTTGTGGCTTCGGTGGCTCTGCCTATCTGCGGCCTAGTTGCTGACCGAACCTTGGAGGAATCGGCTAAATCCATTCAGATTCTCCACAGGGAGGCTCACAAGCTGGGTGCTAAGCTGGCTCGGCCATTTATGAGCTTGGCTTTTATGACCCTGCCGGTGATTCCTCATTTAAAACTCAGCGATGTTGGCTTGGTGGATGTAGATAAGTTTGCCTTCACGCGCTTGGTGGCCGGAAGAATAGGTTGAGAGAATAGCTTAATAACTCACGTATAGTATGTTTGTTGTACTTATCGTTAGCACTAATTGAAAGTTGTTTAGCGATAGA